>NZ_JALBUT010000004.1:0-234921 GCF_033971905.1 Intestinicryptomonas porci | reverse complement strand
CCATAGAAAAATGAAACTGATACAACGAATGGCTTATGGTTATCGAAACTTCCAAAATTACAGATTGAGGGTCTTGGTTCTATGCGGCGTCTTTCACTAAAATCCACTCTCTTTGGTGTTGACCCAATTTATTCAATAGAACTTCATTCTCTTTGCAAAATTTATACAAAAAAACTGCGAGCTCTCTGAGCTCGCAGTTTAAAACGCTTTTAAACGGAGAGGGGGGGATTCGAACCCCCGGTACGCTTTTGACGCACACTCGATTTCCAATCGAGCACATTCGACCACTCTGTCACCTCTCCTGTTTATTTCAGAACTGATTTGTCTGAATAAATTAAAGTTTTTCAATTTACTTTTTTATTAGGTTTCGTCAACAAAATTTTCTTTATTTTTTTCTTTCAAGAAATTTGTTGAAATTGTTTAAAAAATCTTTTTTAGTTTTCGATATGAGGAAGTTATTTTTTTTATTCTATTCTTTTTTTATTCTCTCTTCTATAGTTTTTGCCAAAGTTGGCGAGGATCGCACTGAAATCGAAAGGCGTATGAATTCGCGTTTAAACGGCGCTTATCAATATCCGTTTGAAGATTCTTTGCGCGAGGCGATGGAGCTTCCTTACAGCCACATATTGATGATGCAGCCCGAGGGAAACCGCAATTCGTTTTATTTCAAGCGCCCCAATTCTTCGCGTTCTGAAATGGGCGACACTTATTCTCAGGACGACTTGCAGGGATGGGAAATCCATTATGCCTATCAGGACGACTTGTCGGTGATGGAATTTTACCGCAGGCAGGGTCAGCCCATGACTTTCGAGGAGCTTGAAGCTTTGATGGAGGCTGTCATTTCCAAGCGCGAGGGCGTTTATTGGACGAGGGTAAACTTTGTCCCCGAATACAGGAAGTGGAGCGTGAATTTTGACGAAAACGGCGTTCCGCACGGCGTTTTCTATGATTCCGAAGGGAAGCCTTTAAAATCCGGCGAAAAAGTTTCGCTTTCCGAAATTTTGCCAAAGAACAACGACAGGTTTATTTTTGTTGAGCCTCGCCCTGAAGTTTTGAAAGACAGGGATTTCTTGCAGACGGTCCAGGGACTTATTTACAAGGATATTGAATTTACTGCTTCCGACGCCAACACAAAGAGGGTCGCTGATGACAAAAAGCGCAGGGACGATCGCACGAAGCGCGGTGGCAATTCAAACAAGCGCGGTTCGACCGAGACAATAAAAAAATCCAACGCCACCGACAATTTGAGAAAGATGGTTTTCGATTTTAAAAATGGCAATATCTACAGGACTGTCGAGCCCAATATGTTTGATTTTAAGTTGGAAAATCCCAAGGGCTTTTCAATTCATCGCGTGGGGGTTGAAGACGTCTATTACGGCGGACGCGCTCCCGAAAACAGAACTCCGAATTTTCAGATGACATGTGGCATTCCTTTGCAGCCGAATACTTGCGTCGGCTATAATTACGAGCTTTCTGACGGCTCTGTGCGTGCGGCTGTTTATAAAGATGCGGTGCTATTTATCGATGCTTCTTACGACAAGAAAATGCGCGCTTATATGGAAAAGCTTTACGATAAGCAGTCGGAAAAGCGCAGGGAAGAGGCTTTGAAGTCGATAGACAAGTTTTAGGGCTTCGCCTTTTATTGTTTTTTTGCGGGAATTTTTTTTAGAAAATTTGTTTTGTGTTTCATATAAGTCTTGACAACTTTGAAAAAAAACGAAAAATTCTTGTACTTATAAGGCGTTTCTATTGTAGATATGGTTTTTATGCCTGTCTTCGGGAAGTCTGTCTTTTTATAATGCCAATGCAATTCGGGAGGCTTTTAATTAAAGGGTTTTGAATTGCCAAGGCAAAAATTGAAAGCTATTTATTTAACAAAAAAATATGAAAAAATTATCGTTAGTACTCCGTCTCGCAGCTATTCTCGGCGCAATCGCATGCGTCTGGATGTGGTTTAATGTAAAAGGTCAAATAAAGCAGGCAAATGCCGACATGCAGGGTGTCCAAGGCGACACTCTTCTTGCGAAATCCGCCCAAGTTCCCGGCATCCTTGCCGAGAAAAGCAAGCTTGACAAGGATTTGAAGGCGACAAAAGCTTCTCTCGACACACAAACGCAGAAAGCCAAGTCTTTGGCGGGAGAACTTGAAAGCGAACGCAATCAAAATGTTCGCTTGAACAACGAAAAAGTAAAGCTTTCAAACGATTTGCGCAAAACAAAAATTTCTTTGGAAGATTCTCAAAAGAGCGTAAGCCAGAAAGAAGCCTTTATAGAACAGCTCAAGAAGGAGTTGGTTGCGGCGAAGAATGTTCAGGTTGACAATACTCAAATAGATTCTTTGAAGCAGGAAAACACTGTTTTGAAAAACCAGCTAAACCAGGTTAAGAAAGATTTGGAAGTTGCTTCCGAAAAGGCTAAGATTCTTGATTTGGCAGAAGTCGTTACTTACGAAGACATTGATTTGGAAGCGGGCAAGAAAAAGATAACAAAGAAGTACATTGTTCCTTATGTCGGCGAAGGTCAGACGGCAGTTGTTACGAATGTTTCCCAGTCCGACAACATTCTCACAATCAACAAGGGCAAAAAGGACCAGTTGGCTGACGGGCAGAAAATCAATTTGGCAAACAAGGGTGTTTTGATTGCAAACGCTAAGGTTTTGAAAGCCGGCGAAGAATTTGCGATTCTTGAATTCAGCCCGAGAAAAGGCTTGCCCGAAACAATCGAAGCGCAAGACGTGTTGGAGCTTGTAAAGGTTGTTAACATTGAAGAAAAGAAGGCTGAAGAAGCCGCTCCGAAAGCAGAAGCTCCAAAGGCAGAACCTGCGGAAGCAGAAGAAGCCGAAGAAGAATAATTCGTTTTTGATTTCAAAAAAGCGCGTTAAAAAACGCGCTTTTTTTGTGTCTTTTAAATCTTGCCCGAATGTTAAAATAAGTATTTATTCTTTGAATATAAAATTATTACGACTATGAACTTTAAAAAAATATTTTATTTGTTTTTTGCATTGGCTTTAACTTCGCTTCTTTGCGCCTGCAACAATGTTGAGACTCAGCGTCAAAAACCGAGCAGGGACAGGGGAACCAAGTCGCAAACTTCTTTTGGAAGACCCGCAAGCTGGGAAGGCGGAATTCCGGGAATGACCACGAATGCTCCGCGCCAATATTGACTTTGTTTTATATATAAAACATAATTTGCTTTCGGACCTGTTTTGCAGATTAATTTTTGCAATTTGGAGGATTTTTATGTTTGATTTTTTTATATGATAACTTAAAAATATATTTTTTTAAAATCAACTGTATAACTTAAATGATGGAAATCAAAAAATTAAAAGGGAAAATGGGAGTGCTTGCGGGCTTGTTTGCGTTGTTTGCGGCTCCGCTGTCTGCTCAAAATCTAAACCAAATTGAATTGTCGTCGGGCTGGCAGATGCAGGACGCAACAATTATCGAAAAACAAGCAAAGATTGAAGGCTGGTATCGGCAGGGGTCGGGCAAGTTGCCCGAAGAAGGTCGTTCAGTCTCAAAGGGGGACTTCAAGACCGACAACTGGTACAAGGCAACGGTGCCCGGAACCGTGCTTACGACTTTGGTGAACAATAAGGTTTATCCCGAACCTCTCTATGACGAAAACAACCGCCCTGAAAAAATACCCGAAGACTTGTGCAAAAAAGACTGGTGGTATCGCACAACCGTAAAAATACCCGAAGACTTCAAGGACAAGAGAATTTGGCTTAAATTTAACGGCATAAATTACAGCGCGGGAGTTTGGGTTAACGGCAAGTATGTCGGTCCCGTGCAGGGCGCGTTCATTCGCGGGATTTTCGACATTACGAGAAACTACGACGTGCATCCGGGCAAGGAAACCACAATAGCGGTGAGGATTTCCCCGCAGCCGACGACAGGCGTGCCTTCCGAACACATTATGGGCACTACGGGCGGTCCTTGTGGCGGCGTCGGCAGGCTTGACGGCGCAACTTTCGGCTGCTCTGTCGGTTGGGACTGGCAGTCGGGCATTCGCGACAGAAACAGCGGCATTTGGCACAAGGTTTTTCTTTCCGCAACAGGTCCTGCCATCATAAAAGACCCGTACATAACAACGACTTTGCCCAATTTGCCAAAGCGTGATTTGGCGCATGTCAGCATAGACGTTCCCGTGCAAAACGTTACGGATTATCCCGTAAAAGGCGTGATAAAAGGCGTGATAAAAGGCTCTTTCGGCGATGTCAAATTCAAGAAGGAAATAGAAGTTAAGCCTTATTTTACCGAAACTGTAAAATTTACGCCCGCGGATTTCCCTCAGCTTGAAATTAAAGGTCCGAAACTGAAACTTTGGTGGCCTAACGGTTTGGGCGAGCCAAATTTGTGCGAATTGAAGCTTTCGTTTGAAGTCAATAATGATGTTTCGGATGAAAGGAAGCTTAATTTCGGCATTCGCGAATTTAAGTACTTTGAAGACGGCGCTCCGAGCGTGGAAAAGGGAACGCCCAACTTCAAGCTATCCGTAAACGGCGTCAGAGTATTCATGAAGGGCGGCAACTGGGGCATTGAAGAAGCCTTGAAGCGCATAGACTACGACCGTTTGGAAAAGCAGGTGAAGCTCCACCGCGACCTCAACTTCAATATGATTAGAAACTGGGGCGGACAGAGCCAAAGCGACGAAATTTTCGAGCTTTGCGACAAGTATGGAATGCTTTTCTGGTCGGAATTTTGGCAGTTCAACGACGCAAATCCCGTCTGGACGGGCAACTACATGGCGAATGTCACCGACACTATTTTGCGCTACCGCAACCATCCATCTCTTGTAATTTGGTGCGCGAGAAACGAGGCAACCCCTCCGAAATATTTGGACGACATCGTGCGCTATGAGCTCATAAAACTCGACCCGAACCGCCATTACCAGCCAAATTCGGGCGGATTGTTCGGCTATAACTCGGGCGGACCTTACGACTGGGTTCCACCGCTGGTTTACTCGCGCTATTTTGAAGCTCCCAATTACAACAAGCGCGAAACTTTCAAGACGGAAATCGGAAGTTTCTCCGTTCCCACAATCGAATCCATTCAGGGAATGTTCCCGAAGTCGGAATGGGACGGCATTACCGATTCTTGGGCTGAACACAATTTCTGCGCCGGCGGCGGCAGGAAGTATCCGGAGTTTATGGAAAAACGCTACGGCGCGCCAAAGAACCTTGCGGACTTTGTGCAAAAAGCTCAGCTTATGAATTATGAGACCCACAAGGCGATGTATGAAGGAAGACTTGCAAGAATGTTTGAGCCCGCAGAAGGCGTCCTGTATTGGATGAGCATTCCTTCCCAGCCGAGTTTTATATGGCAGCTTATCCAGTACGACCTAGAAACAAACGCTTCTTTCTTTGGCGTCAAAAAGGCTTGCGAACATCAGCACATCCAGTTTACTGAAACCGACGGAGGTCAAATTCAAGTCATAAACCACTTGCAAGACGACCTAAACGGCGCAAAGGGCAGTGTCGCTTTCTACAATTTCAACGGCACGCTTGCCGGCAAAAAGGATTTTACGGTCAACGCTAAAGCGCAATCAAGGACAATCGTTGGTAAGGTCGAATGGCCCGGAGAATTGTCGGATATTCACTTCTTGAAGCTTGAACTTAGAAAGAACAAGGTACTCATTTCTGACAATTTCTACTGGCGCAACAGCAAGGAAAATCCAGAAGATGCAAGCAAATTGCGCGATTATCCATTGCTTGAAAGATGCTCGTTCAAAGAACTTGCAAACTTGCCAAAGGTAACAATAAAGGTGGACGCAAAGCTTAGCTCTTCCAAGAACGAACAGATTATCGATTTGAAGTTAAACAATCCCTCTAAAAATGTAGCTTTGATGATTCACTTGCAAGTTCAGGGCAAGAAATCAAAGAAGAGAATTTTGCCCGTGTCTTATTCAGATAACTACATTTCTCTTGTCCCCGGCGAGAGGGATAAAGAAGTTTCAATAAGATTTGCAAAAGACTCGATGAAAAAGGGCGATTCGCCCGTTGTCATGATTGACGGTTGGAATGTAGAAGTTAAAGATTCCGACATCGTAAGGAACAACAAAAATGCCACTGTCTCGAATTGGGAAGACAAGGGCTTCGACTTCAAGGCGCGCCCGCTGGAAGTCCGCAAGGTTGCAAGAGTCAACTGCGGCGGCTACAACCGCGGAGAAAACGGCAGGATTTTTGAAAAGGATCCCGGCTTTTTGAAGGGTTCGGTGGGCTTCCAGACGCAAGACGTGATTCTTTTGGGCACAAAGCTTTACAAGGTCGCGCCTGACGGAACTTGGGAAGACCCGAAACAGTGCGTTGACGGCTCAAAGGCGGTAGGTCCCAATGACATGTATAGGACAGTGCGTTGGGGCAACAGCGAATACACGTCCCTCTTGGCCGGCAAGAAGCAAAAGTACACCGTAGTTTTGCACTTCGCCGAAGCAAGCCGCGACAAGGTTGCAGGCAAGGCGGCTTTCGATGTCAAGGCAAACGGCAAGGTCATTTTGAAAGACTTTGACGTGGCTCGCGCCGCAGGCGGCGTGAACAAGGCGGTTGTTGTTGAAATTAAAAATGTGGAGTCGGACGAAAACGGCTACATAAAGCTTGAGTTTACGGGCGGCGCAAAGCGCAAGGACGGCGAAAGCCGCGACCCGCGAATTAACGGCTATGAAATAATACCGCAGAAATAATCTTTAAAACGGCGGATTTACGGCGAAGAATTTAATTCTTCGCCGTTTTTTTTGCTTTTATATATTTTGTGCATTTTTACATGTGTTTATGATTTTTTTATATATCTATTTTGTAAATAAATCCCAATGTTAAAAAATTTAAGATTTTAAATTTCCGGAGAATAAAATTGATATTTGGAAAATATTTTCCTTATCATAAAAAAATGGATGATTATTATGCCAAAAAATCAACGATAGATGAAATTCGTGCCCGTTTTGATGCCGATGTTGAACGTTTTTCAAATTTAGCAACAGGGCAAATTTCTACGGTGGATGCGCCTTTGGCAATGGAGCTTATTTCTTGCGCTGCCGCTGTTTCCACAAATCCTATTTCAAATATATTGGATATTGGATGCGGAGCGGGAAACAATACAATTAAATTGCTTGAATACGCTCCTAATGTAAATTGCGATTTATTGGATCTGAGTGAAAATATGCTTGTCAGGGCAAAACAAAGGGTAGGAGCTTTGGCAAGGGGAAATGTGCGCATTTTTTTGCGGGGATTTTCGAAGCGTAAAACTTGAAGAAAATTTTTATGATGTTGTTTTGGCTTGCGCCGTATTGCACCATTTAAGAGACGATGAAGATTGGGAATTTGCTTTTAAAAAAATATTTTCAATTTTAAAAAAAGGAGGAAGCCTTTGGATTACAGATCTTGTGGATCATTCAATTCCGGGCGTTCAAAATATGATGCGGGGCAGATATGGAGAATACCTGTCAAAAATCGGAGGAGATGATTATCGGGACAAGGTATTTAAATATATAGATCATGAAGACACTCCGCGCTCGCTTTCTTACCAGATTGAGCTTATGAAAAAATAGGATTTTCTAAAACGGAAATATTGCATAAAAATTCATGCTTCGCGGCTTACGAGGCAATAAAATAATTGTACATATGAGTATTTTCTGCTAATTTTTACATATTTAATTTGGTGTAAAAATATTCGTTTTTTTTACATGAAAAAAATCGAAAAAAAATGCCGTTTTTTTATCTGAATAAAATCAATGTAAATATCGGGAATAAAAGGATTTAAACCAATTACGATGCAAAATATGAATATTTCAAAAAAAACGAACGTTTTTTTACAAGAGGTGTCAAAATTCTTTGATGCTGAAAAGTCATACGGTTATTTAAAACCCTATGCTTGCGGTGGAAATGAGAGTAAAAAATTTCATGTTGACATTTTAAACAGTATAAAGGCTGTTGCGATTATTTTTGTGGTATTCTATCACTTGGCTGTTTATTTCGATGCAGACAGATATACCTTCAATGAAGTTTTTATTTCTATTAGAAAGATTATAGGCGCGTTGGGAGTGCCGTCTTTTTTCTTTATTTCGGGATTTTTGTTTTTCAATTCTACAAAAGCCGAAACTTTTAAATTTTCATTTGCGGGAAAGATAAAAAAACGCTTAAAAACTCTTTTAATTCCATACCTTTTTTGGAACTTGTTTGGGATTTCGCTGGGAATTTTCTATGTAAAATCGGGATTGGCGACGGAAAAATCATATTTTTGGGATTTTAATCTATTTGAATTTATTTGGAATTCCAAAGGCGATCTTCCTCTTTGGTACATAAAATATCTTTTTGTAATGAACCTGTTTTCTCCTATTTTTTACATGCTGTTTTCAAAGCATGTGAATTTTTGGATTAAAAGATTTTTACTTTGCACGATTTTATTTGCATTCCTTTTGCTTTACCATGTTTATTATGCTTATACGCTTGCGCTTTGGTTTGTGATTGGAGCATTTTTTGCCATTGAAAAGATTGATTTCATAAATCTTGCGGCAAAATATTTTTATACGTTTCTTTTTATGTATGCCGTTTCATCCGCAGTTTATCTTTATTTGCATTTTTTTAAAAATATAGATTTTAGCTACAATTCATATGTTCTTATTTTCGGAGTACCATTTTTTTTCGGACTTATGGCTCGCTTTAAAATAAAGATTAGCGATACTCTTGTTAGAAATTCTTTCTTTATTTATTGTTCACATACTTTTATTT
This sequence comes from Intestinicryptomonas porci, assembly GCF_033971905.1. NCBI lineage: Bacteria > Pseudomonadati > Verrucomicrobiota > Opitutia > Opitutales > Intestinicryptomonadaceae > Intestinicryptomonas > Intestinicryptomonas porci. The sequence goes on along the minus strand of NZ_JALBUT010000004.1, from coordinate 226,200 downwards.
CAAAGATATGTGAGAGATTTGTTTTGGTTTTCCATAATATTGATACATTTTCATATGCCATCCTTTCTGTTTTTCTGCTTATCTTTCAAATTGCCGCCTGCATTTTTGCGGCGGAGCTTTTGCGCAAAATGTGTCCGCGATTTTTCAGATTTATAAACGGTGGAAGATAGCTTTTGGGGTATCTTTTAATTTGAGCAAGCGCAAAAAAAGCGGAAACCGAAAGGTTTCCGCATGCCTTCGCAAAATTTATTTTAATTTAAATTTTATTTAGCGCGTTGCAGACTTCGTCGATTAAAAATTCGGGAGTTGACGCGCCAGCCGTCACTCCGACAACGTCGAATTTTTTGATTTCGTTCAAATTAAGCTCTGCAAGCGTTTCAATGTGAAAGCATGGAAGCCCTGTGCGCTTTGCCATAATGGCGAGCTTTACCGTATTTGCGGAGTGCCTGCCGCCAATTACGATTATTGCTTGCGCTCCCTGCTTTGCGAGAACGGTTACATCTTTTTGGCGTTCCTTTGTTGCTCCGCAAATGGTGTCGATAACTTCCAAGTTCGGAAATCTCTTTTTTAAGTAATCCGCTATTGCCTGATAGTCGTCAGGGAACATCGTGGATTGCGAAACAAGGCAGATGTCCCCTTCAATCTTCGGCAGGGCGTCGATGTCTTCATTGTTTTTTACGACATATCCCTTGCCGCTCGCGTACCCTAAAAGCCCTATGACTTCGGGGTGCTTTGGGTCTCCCATAATGATTATTGTATATCCCTTTTGGGCGTGGATTTTTATCGCCCCCGCGATGCGCCCCACGTCGGGGCATGTGGCGTCTTTAAAGGTAAGCCCCAGATTTTTCAGATATTCCCTGCGTTCGGGGGAAACGCCGTGGGCGCGGACGACAAGCACGTCGTCAGCCTTTTTTGAGGAAAGCTCGCTTTTAAGCTCGTTTGAGCTTTGGTAATCGCCGATTTCCAGAATGCCTTCTTCTTCAAGTCTTTCCATCATTTGGCGGTTGTGTATCAAAGGCCCGTCGGTATAGACTTTGTTTCTTCCGCAGTCCGTGCACTTGCGCGCTATGCCGATGGCTCTTTCAACGCCGAAACAAAATCCCGCGCTTTTTGCCCTTATGATTTTCATTTTTATGCCTTTTTTATGTCGAAACCGTCTTTTTTGTCCAAAATTACCCAGCCTTCCGCAAGCGCCTTGCCGCGCAGTTCGTCGGCAAGCGCGTAGTTCTTGGCTTTTTTTGCTTCCCAGCGGGCGTTTGCAATTTCCAAGATTTCCTTGGGCGCATCGATTTTTTCTTCGGGTTTTTCCTCGAAAATTTTTAGCCCCAATGCGTACAAAATTGCGCCGAGCGCGTCTATGTCGGCTTCGATTAGCGGAGTTTCCTTGGCTTTTGCGAATGCCGTAAATATTTCGCCGAGGCAGCGCGGAACGTTAATGTCGTCGCACAAAGTTTCCCACGCCTGCGAGAATGCAGTGCCTTCCGGTTTTGCGCCCGCCTTTATTTTCTTTAAGAAAGCGTCTTTTGTTATTGAAAGTTTTTCAAGCGAAGTTGAAAGCGATTTTTCGAGCTTTGAAATCGCGCTTTTTGCGTCGTCCAAGCCTTTGAAAGTGAAATTCAACTGCTGGCGGTAATGCCCTGATATTAGGGCAAGGCGGATTTGCGCGGGCGTGTAGCCTTTTTGCAAAAGGTCGTCGAGCCTGAACAAATTGCCGAGACTTTTTGACATCTTTTCGCCTTCAACCATGAGGTGCGCGCTGTGGAACCACTTGCGGACGCTTGGGGAAACTCCCGTTGCGCATTCGCTTTGCGCGATTTCGTTTTCGTGGTGCGGAAAGCACAAGTCAATTCCGCCGCCGTGCAGGTCGAAAGTGTCCCCCAGATATTTGCGCGACATTGCGGAGCATTCTATGTGCCAGCCCGGGCGACCTTCGCCCCATGGCGATTTCCAGTAATTTTCGCCGTCTTCGGGTTTTCTGCCTTTCCACAGGGCGAAATCCGAAACATTGTCGCGTTCGTATTCGTCGGCATTGTTGGCGTCTCCCGCGGAATTTGTGGACTGGGTTGCAAGCGAAGACTTGTCGAGCCTTGAAAGCTTGCCGTAGTTTTCGTCGGTGGATATTTTAAAATAGACCGAGCCGTCTGAAACAGGGTAGGCATGCCCTTTATTTACGAGGGTTTCAACCATGTCGAGCTGCTCTTTGATATGTTCTGTTGCACGCGGTTCAACGGTGGGGGGGAGGAGGTTTAGCTTTTTGCAGTCCTCATGAAATTTGTCTTCCCACTTTTTTGTAAAGTCTTTTAAGGACATGCCGAGCTTTTGGCTTTCGCGGATAGTTTTGTCGTCAACGTCTGTAATGTTGCGGACATGTTTTACCTTTATCCCTGCGACTTCCAGCGTTCTGCGCAAGACGTCCTGTATTATAAAAGTGCGGAAATTGCCTATGTGCGCGGGTCCGTAAACTGTCGGGCCGCAGCAGTACATTCCGAAAATTTTTCCATCGGCCGGCTTTAATTCTTCTTTTTGGCGTGATAATGTGTTGAATGCGCTTGGAACCATTTATTACCTTTCAAAAAATTATTTAAAAAATGATGTTCAATTTGCCGAAAAGGGCAAGTTTGAAATCCTTTTTTATTTGATTAAAATCGGCAATGGAACTTTTATTGTTGATAAAAAAATTTTTAGGAGTAACAAAAAAATCATGAATGAAAATTTCAAACTCAACCTGCCGCATCGCCCGAGACGTTTGCGCAGAAATCCCGCAAGGCTTGCGATGTGCGCCGAAACTTCGCTTTCGCCGTCCGATTTAATCCAGCCGTTATTTGTTGTGGAAGGCAGAAACAAGTGCGAAAAAATCGACTCAATGCCGGGCATTTCAAGGCTTTCGATAGACCGCCTGCTAAAAAAGTGCGAAACGCTTCTTGCTCTTGGCGTTCCCGCAGTGGCACTTTTCCCTCAGATAAATCCGCGCCTTAAAAACAACGATGCCGACGAGGCGGTAAATCCCGACAGCGTTCAAAACAAGGCAATCCGCGCCGTAAAAAAACGCTTTCCTGAGCTTCAAGTCGTGGCGGACATCGCCTTGGACCCTTACACGAGCCACGGGCATGACGGCATCTTGAACAAAGATGGCGACTGGATTTTAAACGATGAAACCGTTGAAGTTTTGGTCGCGATGAGCGCGGTTGCGGCGCAGTCCGGCGCGGACTTCATCGCCCCGAGCGACATGATGGACGGCAGGGTGGGGGCAATCCGCGAGGCGTTGGACGAGCTTGGGTTTGAAAATACCGCCATTATGGCTTACACCGCGAAGTACGCTTCCGCGTTTTACGGGCCTTTCAGGGAGGCTGTCGGCACTCTCAAAAAGGGCAAATCGGGAGTTGACAAGTCGGGCTACCAGTTAAACCCCGCAAACACGCGCGAGGCTTTGCGCGAGGCATCTCTTGACGAAAAAGAGGGCGCGGACATAATCATGGTAAAGCCTGCGGGGCACTATTTGGACATCGTGTCTAAATTGAGGCAGGCGACCTCTTTGCCGATTGCCGCCTATCAGGTGTCGGGTGAATATTCAATGGTTTGCGCCGCCGCTCAAAACGGATGGATTGACTTTGATAAAATTCGCGACGAATCGCTGATTTCAATAAAGCGCGCGGGAGCCGACATGATTTTGACATATTTTGCCGAAAGCTTTGCGCAAAGTTTTAAATCGAAAAAATAATATGTTTCGGCTTTTAAAAAAGTGGGGCGTCGATTGGTTCATAATGTCGATAGCCCTTTGCATTTTTTTAGCATGGCTCTATCCTCCGATAGGAATGGAGCGCGAGCCTTTTTCATTGGGCGACTTGGCTTCTTTCGGCGTTTCAATGATTTTCTTCTTTTACGGGCTTAAATTGAAGCCGCAAGAGTTGAAAGAGGGGCTTAAAAACGTAAGGCTTCACTGCACGATACATTTTATGACATTTATCGCGTTTCCGATAATTGTTCTTCTTGCAATGCAGTTTGTCGATTTTAGTCCGAATAGCAGGTATTATTATCAATGGCTCGGAGTTTTCTTTCTTGCAACTCTGCCGTCAACCGTTTCGTCTTCCGTCGTAATGGTTTCGATAGCGGGGGGGAACATTCCGGCGGCGATTTTTAACGCCAGCATTTCAAGCTTGATAGGCGTGTTTGCAACTCCTCTTTGGATGGGGCTTTTTATAGATTCGCAAAACGGCGGCTATCCGATTGGAGATGTCGTTTTTAAGCTCATATTGCAGGTTTTGGTTCCCATTTCGGCGGGTCTTTTGTTAAACCGCAGGTTCGGGGCTTTTGCCCGGAAGCACGGCAAGGCTTTGCGCTATTTCGACCAAATCACAATTTTAATGATAATATACACCTCGTTTTGCCAGTCGTTTGCGGACAAGATGTTTAGCGGCTATTCGTTTTTGAATTTGGCGGTTCTTTCGGGCGGGGTTATTATGATGTTCTTTGTTTTGTACGCCATTATATTCGGCGTCTCGAAGATGCTGAAATTCAACCGCGAAGACGAAATAACGGCTCTTTTTTGCGGTTCGAAAAAATCTCTGGTTCACGGCTCGGTGATGTCGCACGTCATATTTTCAAGCAGTGCGATAGCGGGGGTTGTGCTTCTTCCTACCATGATTTACCACGCGGCTCAGCTTGTGATTGTGAGCGCGATTGCAAAGTATTTTGCAAACAGCATCGAAAGCAAATAACAAAAAACTCCCCACTAGGGGAGTTTTTTTTAGCTATTTTTTGAATTTCAATTCGTATTGTTTTAACGCCTCGTCCACCGCTTTTTTTGTCAGGGGCTCCATAATTTTGTAGCACTTCAAATTAGGGTGCACGCCATCGCCCGAATAGTCGGCAGGCATTGCACCTTTTTCGTCGGCAAGCGCGGAATGGTAGTCGAGATAGATAATGCCGCGCTTTTTAGCGTAGTCTTTTAACATGGCATTTACTTTTGCTATTTTATTCGGTACGTCCGAAATGCGCTTTCGCCATCTGTATTCTCCCGCAGGTGTAATTGAGCATACCACGGGTATCATGTTGTTTGAAAGAGCGATTTCCGCCATATTCATTATGTTTCCCGCAATGTCGTCAAGCTCCGTATATCCTTCGTTTTCGGCAATATCGTTTGTGCCGCCCATAATGACGACCACTTTCGGGTTCATTTCAAGTACGTCTTTGCGAAATCTTGCAATCATCTGGATTGTCACTTGCCCGCAAAGCGCGCGGCCGAGGTAGTTGTTTTCCTTAAAAAATTCCTTGTGAATCACGTTTGACCACATGTCTATGATGGAATCTCCCATAAACACGGCGTCGGGCGGCGGAGTGTTTTTGTCTTTCAACGCTTTGTTTTCTTTTTCGTAGCGGTTAAAACGCGCCCATTCAGAGTAGGGCTGTTTTATTGTTTCCTCGCCCGCAAAAAGTGCGGTTGCGGTAATTATCGCCATTGCGGCAAGCATTATTTTTTTCATTTTATCCCTTTATTTTTTTGCGTGAATTTACAAGTTCATACAGCTCTGAAATCGTTTTGCACGACAAAATTTCCTCGTTTTTTACGTTCGCGCGGTATTCAAAAGCAATCATGCTCATCACAGAAAGCAGGGCTATGGAATCCCATTCTTCAAGATGAACGAAGTTTGTTTCGGGCGTCAATTCGGCGTCTTCAAAGGCGTCAACGTTTTCTTTTAGGTTTTCTATGAACTTTTCCATATTTGCCATTATTTTCCAAAAAACGCTTTTTGAAGTCAAGACCTTAGGTTTAAATCTTGACTTGAAGCCAGATAACGGGGATATTTTAAATTTTTCTTATGGAATCCGCCTGCAAAATATTTTCAAAAATTACGGCATGCCATTATGTTTTGCCGAAAAATGTCGAGCAAAATTCGGACTTGGCGGCGAGATTCGGAGAAAAGAAAATGCGCTCCGTCGAGAAAATAAGCGGCATTGTCTCTCGCAGAGTCGCCCCCAAAGGCGTATGTGCAAGCGATTTGGGCTTTGCGGCGGCAGGCAGAATGATAGAAAAGCTAAACATAAAAAAAGAGGAAATCGACTGCCTTGTTTTCGCTTCCCAGACGCCCGACTACATATTGCCGTCAACCGCCGCAGTTTTGCACGAAAAACTCGGGCTTTCTTCCTCATGCGGAGCTTTTGATGTTTCAATGGGGTGCCCCGCTTTTGTTTATTCGCTTTCGGTTGCAAACGGAATGATTGCTTCGGGGCAGTGCAAAAAAATACTTTTGATTGTGGCAGACACCATAACAAAGCTGATAAATCCTTTGGATTTCGGGCTTGTGCCTTTGCATGGAGATGGCGCGGCATGCTTTTTAGTGGAAAAATCGGACGGAAAAGACGGCATTGAAGGCGTTGACTTCGGCACAGATTCGAGCCTTTACGAGGCGTTGATTGTAAAAGACGGCGGATTTAGAAATCCGATAAGTGAAAATTCCGCAACTCCCGTTCCCGACAAGTTCGGGGCTGTGCGCACGGCAAAAGATTTGCAGATGGACGGCGCGGCGGTATTCCATTTTTCGCTTTACAAAGTTCCCGAAGAAATCTCGAAGGCGATGCAAAAATTCGGGGTGTCGGTTGCGGATTTAGACAAGGTTTTGTTGCACCAGGCAAACAAAACAATGGTGGCGCAGATATACAAAATGCTTGGCGTTCCGCCTGAAAAGCAGTTTTATTTCATGGAAAAAATCGGCAATTTGAGTGCGGCAAGCAGCGCGGTTTTGCTTGTCGAGGCGTTGCGGCGCAGTACCGTGGCAAAAAACGCCAGAGTTTTGATTTCCGCTTTCGGCGTAGGGCTTTCATGGGGAACAGCCCTTTTGAAAACGGGCGAAACTTTGCCTGAAACACTTTCAGGCGAATCGGATTTTGAATTATAATTTGGAGGAAAATATGTATTTATTCTTTTTGGGATTGCTGTTACTTGTTGCGGGATATTTCACGTACGGGAAACTTGTCGAAAAAATCATTGCGCCCGACGGCAGACCGACTCCGTGCAAAACAAAGCATGACGGCGTTGACTATGTGTCTTTGCCGCACATGAAAAATATGCTGATTCAGCTTTTGAACATTGCGGGCGTAGGGCCGGTAATCGGGGTTATCATCGGCATAAAATTTGGCGAAATCGTGTTTTTGATAATACCGATAGGCAATATAATTGCGGGAGCCACGCACGATTTTTTGGCGGGCATGATGAGCATGCGAAGGGGAGGGGCTAATTTGCCGTCCATAATAAAAGACAATCTGGGGAAAACCTATTACAGTTTTTTTGCCGTTTTTATGATGCTTTTGCTTCTTTTGGTTGTCGCTGTATTCATAAACATACCTGCGGAGCTTATCGACAAGACATTCCCGCAAATTCAGATATTCTGGGCGATAGTTGGTGGCATATTTATTTACTATATATTGGCAACGCTCTTTCCCGTGGACAAAATCATCGGCAAAATTTATCCGATTTTCAGCGCGCTTTTGCTCGTGGGCACGTTTGCGATTTTTGTGGCTCTTGTTTTTTCGCTCTTCGGAAATCCTGAATTATTGTCCGAAAGCGCGGCTTTCAAGGAAAAGATGTGGACTGCCGCAAACGGAAAGCCGATAATTCCGCTTCTCTTTGTAACAATCGCCTGCGGCATAATATCGGGATTTCACGCAACGCAGTCTCCGATAATCGCAAGAACTATGTCAACCGAATTTGAGGCGCGTTCGTCTTTTTACGGAATGATGGTTGTCGAAGGCGTCATAGGCATGATTTGGGCGGCAGGCGGTCTTGCAGTTTACAATTTGTTCCCCGAAACGATGTCGATAAAAGCCACTGATGTTCTAATGAAAATAACGGGGCATTTCCTCGGCAGTTATATGGGCGTCATCACTGTCATGGGAGTTGTGATTTTGGCGATAACTTCGGGCGACACCGCAATGCGCTCTCTGCGTTTAAGTATTGCCGAAATTTTTAAAATCGACCAAAAACCCCTTATGAAGAGATTTCTTACGACGCTTCCCTTGATATTGATTGTCACTGCGCTTTTGGCTTGGTCAAACAAAAGTGCCGACACCTTCAACCAGCTCTGGAATTATTTTGCTTGGGGAAACCAGGTGCTTGCGGCGTCCACTTTGACTGCGGGGGCGGTATGGCTTTTCAGACACGGCAAAAACGGCTTTATCGCGATTTTCCCCGCAATGTTTATGACTTTTATAGTGCTTTCATACATACTCTGGATTTCTCCCGCCCATGGAGGTCCGATAGGGTTTGGCTTGGACTTGAATTTGTCTTACGCGATTGCAGGAGTCATATCTTTATGCTTTTTAGGCTTTGCATTTTACAAGTCCAAGAAAATGGCGGGGGTTACTGACGAATTGTTAAATTCTTCGGATATTTCGTAAAATTTTTGTAAATGTTTGATTGGCGCGGAGTAAAAACTTCGCGCTTTTTTTGTTTTTTTTGAGGGATTTTGCGCTATATTGTAAGTTTATGTATATTAGAGATTTAAAAATAATATAAAACTTATTTGACACACCTCTTTTATTTTTGGTAAAAACAACTCGAATAATCCCTTACATTATCTCCTACTAATTTGACGGATTAGCGTTCATATCTCGAAAAAATACTAAAAAAAGAAAATAAAATGGATACAAAAGATATTTCTATAATAAAAAGGGACGGTAAAACGGAAGAATTTTCGCCTGAAAAAATCAAGAAGGCAATAACCAAGGCCTTTATGGCGGGTGGACTGTTAAACGAGGAGAGGCTTATAGACGGCATCACAAAGCGTGTCGTAAAATCCATCGAGAAAAAGCTTATTTCAGTTGAAGAAATCCAAGATATCGTAGAGCGCGAGCTGATGGGCTCAAACCCGTACATCGCGAAAAAATACATTATTTACCGCGAATGGAGAACTGTGGAGCGCGACAAGCGCACTTCCATGAAGCGGATAATGGATGGCATTGTAAAAATCGAAAAAAACGACGTGAATTTGAGCAACGCCAACATGTCTTCCCACACACCCGCAGGGCAGATGATGACATTTGCAAGCGAAGTCACGAAAGATTATGCCTGCAAGTATCTTCTTGGCGTAAAATATTCCCGTGCGCACCGCAACGGCGACATCCATATTCACGATTTGGATTACTATCCGACCAAGACAACCACTTGCGTCCAGTATGACTTGGACGACATTTTCGAGCGCGGCTTCCACACCAAAAACGGGAGCATCCGCACTCCGCAGTCAATCCAAAGCTACGCCACTCTCGCAACCATTGTTTTCCAGACAAACCAAAACGAGCAGCATGGCGGGCAGTCAATTCCGGCGTTTGATTTCTTTATGGCTCCGGGAGTTCGCAAGACTTTCGTAAAGCATGTGGCAACCGAAATCGAGTTTGCGGTGCGCTTAAACGGCGGAAAACCCGTCGATGTAAAGAAGCTTAGAAAGGCACTCTCTCCCGTAATAACCTCGATAGAGCTTTGTAAAAAGGCGAAATCCGCCGCAATAAAGGCGGCGCAAAAAGAGGGTGCGTCTCTTTCCGAAAAGGAATTTGAAGCGGTGCTTGCACAGGCGCTTGAAAATACGCGGATTGACACGCACCAGGCGATGGAAGGGCTTATCCACAACTTAAACACGATGCACTCTCGCGGCGGCAATCAGGTTGTGTTCAGCTCCATAAATTACGGCACAGACTCTTCTCCCGAAGGCAGAATGGTAATCAAGGAGCTTTTGCTTGCAACTTCCGAAGGCTTGGGAACGGGCGAAGTGCCTGTATTCCCGATTCAGATTTTCAAAGTGAAAGATGGCGTTTCGTATTCCGATTCCGACTATGAAAAGGCGATAAACGACTTCGAGGGCGCAATGTCGGGCAAAATCAAGTTTGAAGCTCCGAATTTCGACCTGCTTTTGCTTTCCTGCAAAACGACTTCGACTTCGCTTTTCCCAAACTTCCTATTCCTTGACACTCCGTTTAACAAGCACGAAAAATGGGACATAAACGATCCCAAACGCTACCGCTACGAGCTTGCCACGATGGGTTGCCGCACGAGGGTTTTTGAAAATATGCACGGAGAAAAAACTTCGTTTGGCAGGGGCAATTTGTCGTTTACTTCGATAAATATGCCGCGCCTTGCAATCGAATCCATGCGCGAAGCGGAAGAAAATTGCCCGAACGCCGACAAGCACGCCTTGCGCCGAGAAGCAAAATTCCTGTTTATGCGCAAGGTAAGGGATATGTCGGAACTTGTGGCGGAACAGCTTTATGAACGCTACTGCTACCAGCGCACTGCGCGCGCCTGCCAATTCCCGTTCATGATGTCAAACGATGTCTGGAAGGGCGGTATGGCACTTTCCCCGACAGACGAAGTCGGCGATGTCATAAATTCAGGTACTTTGGGCATAGGCTTTATCGGCGGGCACAACGCCATGGTTGCGCTCTTTGGCGAAGGGCATGCCCATAACAAGGAAGCCTGGGATACTCTCTACGAGGCAATCCAAACGATGAACGAAGTTGTTTTAAGCTACAAGCGCAAGTACAACCTCAACTTCTCCGTCTTGGCGACTCCTGCGGAAGGCTTGGCTGGCAGATTTACGCGCATGGATAGAAAAAAGTACGGAATAATCGAAGGTGTAACCGACCGCGAATATTATGTAAACTCTTTCCATGTCGATGTCAGGGAGCCTGTTTCGATAGTCGAAAAGATAAAGCTTGAAGCTCCTTTCCACGCCATAACGGGCGGCGGGCATATTACCTATGTCGAGCTTGACGGCGAAGCCAAGAAGAACGTCAGAAGCATCTTGAAAATTGTCAAGACGATGAAAGACGAAAACATAGGCTACGGCTCTATCAACCACCCCGTTGACACTTGCAAAGACTGCGGTTTCAGGGGCGTCATTTACGATACCTGCCCGTGCTGCAAGAGCGAAAACATATCTAGAATGCGCAGAATAACGGGTTATTTGACTGGCAGCCTCGAAACTTGGAATTCCTCCAAACAGGCGGAAGAGCGAGACAGGGTAAAGCACAAATAGCCGTGAAATTGAGAGTTTTAAACGTGTTTCCCGAAACTGTGTCAGACGGTTTCGGGATTCGCTTTGCGGTGTATTTTTCGGGATGCTCGCACCGTTGCCGCGGCTGCCACAACCCGCAGAGCTGGGATTGTAGCGCGGGAGAGGAGCTTGACGATGCCTTGAAAGAGAGGATTATTTCCGAACTTCAATCAAATCCGATTTTGGACGGCATAACTTTTTCGGGTGGAGACCCAATGTTTAATCCCGAAGAGTTTTTGAAGTTTTTAAAAGAGGTAAAGAGCAGGACAAACTTAAACGTTTGGTGCTACACAGGCTATACCTACGAAGAGTTGGTTTCTGATTCAGAAAGAAAGCTCATTTTAAAATATATAGACGTGCTTGTTGACGGCAGGTTTGTAATGTCCAAAAAAGACCCGCGCCTTTATTTCAGGGGAAGCTCAAACCAGCGCATTTTGTATCTTAAAAACGGCAAAATCGTCCGCGATTCAAAGCCCGAAGCCGAATGTTAAAACAGGGAGCTTTCCCGCGTTTCTATTTTTAAGGCTTCCGCGAGGGCATTTAAGTTCGTAACTTCGCGGATTGCGAGCTTTATTATAAGCGCGCTTGCAAGGGCGTCGTATAGGGCGCAGTGCCATTTTTTGCGCGTTGCGGGGCAGATTTTTTCAGCATAAAAATCAAGTTCGTCTTGCAGTCCAAGCTCCGAAACAACGTCCGAAAGCTTTTCCGATTCAACGCTGAAAATTTGGCGCGAGACAATGCGCGAGTCTATCCACGGCGACCATGAAAGCGTGTCTTTTCCCGTGAAAAAGTTTTTAACCCTGCCTGCCGAGGGTATGTAGTGCCTTAGCAGGCTGTCTTCCGTATGGAAATTGTGCGCCGCGAATATTCCGTTTTGCCTAAGAGATGAAAACATTTCGCAGTGCGCTTCAAAAGGCGGGTTTTGCCCGGCGAGAGAATCGGTTATCCCCGTGATTTTCCGCGTCTTTAAATCTATGGATTTTTTGGGCGCGCAGATTTTTGTATCTGAAAAGAAAATATCGCCATTTAAAATTCCCGCAACGCCGAACTCGACAATGCCGATGGCTTTCGAGCCTTCAAAATCAATCGCATATATCGGAATTTCGTTTTTCATCTTGAAAATTTTTCTTACAAACTTAGCCTATTAAACAATATGACAAAGCCCGATTTCAAGAATTTTATGAATGAACTCGCCGATTTAAGCGGAGACTATATACGCGGAGAATTTGGCAAGGCGCACAAAATAGAATCAAAAGCCGACGCGACTCCCGTTACAGAAGTCGATAAAAACACGGAAGAAATTCTGCGTGAAAAAATAATGCGCGCCTTTCCCGAACACGGCATTGTCGGCGAAGAGTGGGGCGTTGTAAATCCCGATGCGGAGTATCAATGGGTTCTCGACCCGATAGACGGCACAAAATCTTTCATCTCGGGCATTCCGCTTTTCGGCACTTTGATAGCTCTGATGAAAAACGGCAGCTATGAATTGGGGCTGATTGACCAACCGATTTTGCGCGAAAGGTGTCTGGGCGACAACAGCGTTTGCCTCTTTAACGGCAAGCCTGTCCACGCGCGCCAGAATTTCAAATCCATAAACGGCGCGACCGCTTTGATTTCGGACGCAAGGGAAGTCCGCTTTGCGGGCAGAAACATGGACGCGTGGCGCAATTTTGAGGACAAGCTCTCAATACTTCGTACTTGGGGCGATTGCTACGGCTATATGATGCTTTGCAGGGGCAATGCCGACATTATGCTTGATCCCGTTTTGGAGATATGGGACCTTGCCGCCCTTATTCCGTGCGTGCGCGGCGCGGGCGCGGTAGTATCGGACTGGTTTGGCGGCTCGGACTTCGGGAAGAAAGGCGGGCTTGTCGCGGCGGCGAATGCGGAGCTTTTGGGCGACGCGCTTGCGACGCTCAACGGTTAAGACCTACTTTGCGAGATTTTCTTGTTTGCAAGCCTTATGAATGCAAAGGCGATTGTGAAGTTTTGAAGCGACAGTATTATGTCGGTTTTAAGCCGCGCCATGAAAAGGTCCGCAAAATTTATCGAAGCCGATGGTTCTCCAATTATAATCGATGCGTAAATTATGACGCTTAAGAGCGCGAAATAAACCGCAAATCCCGCGCAGAAAACCAAAATCCAGTTTTTAATGAATTTGCCCGCAATTTCCGTGCAAATCAAAGAAAGTGCGTAATTTAGAAAAAATACAAGCAGGTATGTGCAAACAAGAGTTATGTAAAAATTCTTGTTTTGAGAAAGGTTTTCCGTTGAAAAATTTTCCGCCGACGACAAAAAGAAAAGCTCAAACAAAATGATGGCGGTCGTTATCACTGCCGAAAATATCGCGCAAATAAAATGGTGCTTTAAGTATTTCATGTCTTTTTTATCGTAAAAATTTGTCTTTGTGAAAATCAATCTCCGTTTTGTGGAAGCCTGTCGAGAAAAAGCCTTAGCCTTGCGGCGGTTTCAGGGCCTATGCCTTCCACGCTTTTGATTTCTTCCGCGTCCGCTTTCTTTAAGGCGGCAATAGAGCCGAATGTTTTTAAAAGCAGTTCTTTTTTCTTTTGCCCAAGCCCGTCGAAATCGTCCAAAATGCTTTCCCTTATCTTTTTGCGCTGCAGGGTTTCGCGGTAGGAGTTCGCAAAGCGGTGGGCTTCGTCTCGGATGCGTTGCAAGAGTTTTAAGGCTTCGTTTGTTTTGGAAAGCTTTATTTCTTCAAAGTCGGAACATATTATGGTTTCTTCGCGCTTGGCAAGCCCTATGACTTTCGGGGCCGGTATTCCGATTGCTTCAAAAGCTTCCAACGCCGATTTTACCTGCCCTTTGCCGCCGTCTATCACAACGAGGTCGGGCATCGGCTTTTTTTCTTCAAAAAGCCTTCCGTACCTTCTTGACACAACTTCGCGCATGGAGGCATAGTCGTCATTTTTGACGTGCATTTTGAAGCGGCGGTATTTGTTGTTTGCGGGCAATCCTTCGTCAAATCTGACCATGGAAGCCACCGTGAATGAGCCTGATATGTGTGAAATGTCGAAGCATTCCATGGCGTGGGGCTTTTTGTCCATCCCAAGTGCGCCTGCAAGCAAAACCAAGGCGCGTTCCGCAACGGCTTTGGAAGTTCTTGACGGGTCTTGTTTTAACTCGCGGATTTTTGACGTTTGGGCGATTGCGAAAATCGCGTCCCTGAACTTTGCGGCTTTCTCGAAATCCTGCTCCTCGCTTGCGCGCTTCATTTTTTCTTCAAGCTCTTCTACGATTTCCCCGCTTTGGTTGTTTAGAAAATCTATGGCTTTTTGGACTCTCATGGCGTATTCTTCCTCGCTTACGACGTTGGGATGGCTGAAAATTTCCGCCCTTGCATCGTCGTACAAACGCCATCTGCCGTCGGGCTGTTTTGTCGGTTTTGCGTCCGATGAAATTATGCCGAAATCTTTTTTCAGCTGGTTTAAGGTGGAGCGTATGGAGCTTGTGTTGAGATACGGCCCATAGTAAATCGAGCCGTCTTCTTTCGTATGCCTTGAAAACGTGAAGCGCGGCAGTTCCTTAAAAGTTTCGACTCTTAGAAGAAGAAAATTTTTGTCGTCGCGTTCAAGTGTGTTGTAGCGCGGCTTCCATCGCTTTATCAGCTTGCTTTCAAGAATTAAAGCCTCCGCTTCGCTCTTGACTTTTATAAATTCAAAATCTTCGATAAGCGAAATCATCGACGCGATTTTGGGCGAATACGCCTTTTGCCGCGCGGTCGATTGGAAATAGTGCGAGACTCTTCTTTTTAAATTTACGGCTTTGCCTATGTATATAATTTGCCCGAAGCGGTCTTTCATGAGATAGACTCCGCTTGTTTCGGGCAGGCGGCGGATTTTTTCCTTCAAGGAAAGCTCTTCTTCAAAATCCATTTTTAAAACAATGACATTTGGCGCGATTCCCAGTCAGGTTGGGGCTTGCGCGCCGACGGCTTTCTTTTGATTTTGTTTTCGAGCGCAAGATGTTCGCGCATAGTGAATCCTTCCGCTTCAAGCTCGCTTAAAATTTCCTTTGCCCTTTCAATGACTTCGCGCGGAAGCCCCGCAAGTCGCGCGACTTGTATGCCGTAAGATTTATCCGCCGCTCCCTTTTCGATTTTCCTTATGAAGATTATTTCGTCGTTCCACTCTTTTACTGCGATGCGGTAGTTTACAAGGCGCGGCAGCGCGCCCTCGAGGCGCGTGAGTTCGTGGTAGTGGGTTGCAAAGAGCGTCTTGGGACCCGAATTGCCCTTGCCGTGCAGGTATTCGACAACACCCCATGCAATGCTAAGCCCGTCGTAGGTGCTTGTTCCGCGGCCGATTTCGTCCAAGATAATGAGCGAGCGCGATGTGGCGTTGTTTAAAATATTTGCGGTTTCGTTCATTTCAACCATGAATGTCGAATTGCCTTTCGAGAGCTCATCGGAGGCTCCGACGCGGCTGAAAATTCTGTCGAGAATGCCGATTTTGCAGGATTTTGCGGGAACGAAACAGCCCGTCTGCGCAAGAAGTGATATTAGGGCAACTTGGCGTATGTATGTGGATTTGCCCGCCATGTTGGGACCCGTGATTATTGCAATCTGCTCTTCGCCGGAAGAAAGGATTGTGTCGTTTGGCACGAACGCGAGCGTTTTTGACGTTCCGTTTTTTTTCAAAACCTGCTCGACAACGGGGTGCCTTCCGTCCTCAATGAAGATTTCTCCGCTTTCGTCTATTTCGGGGCGGCAATAATCCCAGTCCCGCGCAAGCTCCGCCCAGCCTCTGAAAACGTCGATTTCCGCAAGCGCGTGCGAAGTTTTCATAAGGGAAGAAAAATATTTCAGTACGTTTTCCGTAACCTCTGTAAAAATTGCGTCTTCTCTTTCCATTGCGGCGACTTCGCTATGCAGGATTTCCCTTTCTTTTTTGCGCAAATCTTCCGTAGTGTACCGCTCTGCGTTTGTCATTGTCTGGCGGCGGATGTAGTGGGGAGGGACGAGGTTTAAATTCGATTTTGTGATTTCTATGAAATATCCGAATGCGCCGTTATATTTTATGCGCAGGTTTTTTATGCCCGTTGCAATCTGCTCTTCGCGCTCCAAATTTGCAAGCCAGGTTTTGCTGTCGCGGCTCATGAGGCGCAGGTTGTCAAGCTCCGCGTCGAAACCGTCCCTTATGGCTCCTCCGTCTTGTATTTTCGCGGGAAGCTCATCGGAGAGCGCGCTTGAAAGATAGTTCGCAAGCCCGCTATAATCGCCAAAGGCGTTTTCGATTTTTTCTTCGGGGCAGCCGAGGCACGCTTTAAGCACTTTTTTGATTGGCTCTATTTGCACTATTGAAGAAAGAAGCGCGCCGAGTTCGCGCGGGGAGCGTATGCGGTTTTGGAGCCTCCCCAAAATTCTCGGAATGTCGCGCACGTTTTTTAAGTATTCCGCAAGTTCCGCGGATTCGGACGGGGCGTTGAAAAAATCCCAAACGATGTTTTGCCTGCGTTTGATTTCTTCCGCCTCTATTGTGGGCGAGGCAAGATAGCTTTCGAGAAGCCGCGCCCCCGTCGGCGTCAAAGTCCTGTCTATCGCGTCTAATAAAGAACCTTCTTTGAGACCGCTTGACGTTCTGAAAATTTCGAGATTGCGCTGGGTCGCGGCGTCGATTAAAAGGCATTTTTCGGTGGCGATTTTCCGCAAAAAAGATATGTTTTGCGGCTTGTTGCGCAGATTTTCCGAAACGTAAAAGACAAGTGCGCCCGCCGCGCCCAAAACGTTTTCGTTAGCCTTGAAACCGAAGCCGCTTAAATTGGCGACGCCGAGAAGCTCTTTAACAAGGTTTTCTCCGTAGTCCGGGGCAAATCGGTAGTCGGGCAAAAGCGATACGGGGCGAAGGTCGGCAAGGCTTCTGAAAATCGCGTTCCATCCCATCAGGGTTTCATCGGATTTCCATTTTTCGGAGCCGCATTCGGGAAGCAGAATTTCGCGCGGATTGAGCGCGCTTAAAACCGACAAAAAATTTTCGGGCTTAGAAAAGTCCGCGCAATAAAATTCCCCTGAGCTCAAATCCATCCAAGACGCCTGCAAAGAGTAGTCTTTTGAAATGTTAAACGCCATGATGAAACTGCCGCTTCTGCTGTCGAGCTGGCTGTCTTCAAGCATTGTACCGGGGGTCAAAATGCGGTTTATGGAACGCTTTACGAGCTTGCCCGCTTTCGGAATTTCGTCCTGCTCGCAAATTGCGACTTTTTTGCCAGCGCTCAAAAGCTTGGGCAGATATTGCGAAAGGGCATGGTATGGAATTCCCGCCATTGGGTAGCTTGAGCGTTTGGTAAGGGTAATTCCCAAAATCGGCGCGCATTCTATCGCATCGTCATAAAACATTTCGTAAAAGTCGCCGAGGCGGAACAAAAGCGCGGTGTCCTTGGGCAGGGATTTCCTGAATTCCCAGTATTGTTCCATCATTGGAGTCTGCTTTTCCGCCATAATTTTAGAAGTTTTATTAAATTTGCCATTTTTGCTTTTTTTCCAAAAAAGCGCAAGTTGAAACAGTTTTTATTTTAGATAAATTTTTGCGCGAACACTTTAAAATATTGACTAACCTCTTGCGTAGTTTAAGAGTTAAAAAAATAATAAAACGAGAAATTTCAAGGCAAAGAGTTATATGAGAATTCGATTTCACGTCAGAATGGCAATCATTTCGCAATTAACGCACTCTTGCGTAATTTTGGGCGCAATAATCATAATTGCGTCGCTGGTTTCCATGGGGCGGCCGCTGTGCCTTTCGGAATTTTTTCCGACGTCTTTTGCGCAGTTTTTTGTGTGGGTTTGCGCTTTCCCGATTTTGACAATCGGAGCGGGTCTTGGAATATTTTTCGATTTCTCAAAACTCGGTTGTTGGAATTTGCTTACATCCGACATGTTTCAAATGCCCGTCATTGGCGTTTTGGGCATTCTTTCGGTTTTCATTTACTGGATTTTTGTCAGGTTTTTGGTTTCAAAAACTTGGGGATTGGAATGGGTTAAGGCGTGCACGACCATCGTAAAATGCTTCATATTTTGGGGCATTTTTCAGCTGTTTTGCGTCTTTGTTTCTTGCGCGTGGACTTACGGCGGGCTTTCATGCGAGTGTAGTGGCAATTCCGAGATGGTGGAAGCTTCCGAAAAATAAATTTTATTTCAGCGCAAAAAAAATCGCAAATTTTCATTTGCGATTTTTTTATTTTGCAGTGGAAGTTTTATTTTAGCGAATTTTTAAACTCGCCAAACGCTTTTTCGAGCATTTTCGCGTCGCCTCCGCCCATTGCAAAATCGGGCTTTCCGCCGCCTTTGCCGCCCATCAGAGCCGCGACTTTTTTAATTATGTCGCCCGCTTTGACGCCGCTTTTTATTGCGCCGTCGGAGCATAGCGAAAGTATCGCGCCTTTGCCGTTTGCGTTTGCGCCGAGCAAAATTGCGAGGTTTTCCCTGCCTACGGATTTTGAAATTTGAACCGCCAACTCGCGAAGTTCGTTCGGGTTTTCCGCGGAGACTGTTTTCACAATCCAGCTTGCGCCGTTAAATTCGATTATGTCGGAGGCAATCTCTTCCGCTTCTTTTCCAGCATTCGCCTTTTTGAGGTTTTTGATTTCTCTTTCAAGTTCGCCTTTGAGCGCAATCAGCTTTTCCAGCTTCGCGGAAATTTCTTCGGGCTTGCAGGCAAGGCGGGAAGTTGCTTCCGCGATTTCGCGCTCCATTTTGTTTGCGTATTCAAACGCGGCTTCTCCTGCGAGAGCTTCCAATCGGCGCGTTCCCGCCGCGATTGCATTTTCGGAGACGATTTTTATCATTCCGATTTCGCCGAGAGCCGAGACGTGCGTGCCGCCGCAAAGCTCTGCGTGGAAGCCGTCCATGTCGATTACCCTGACCACCGCTCCGTATTTGTCCCCGAAGAATGCGAGGCAGTTTTTCGGCTTTTCGTTGAATGGAACTTCAAACCACTTTACGCCGCGGTTTTCCAAGATTTTTTCGTTTGCGAGTTTTTCTATTTCGCGCAGCTGTTTGGAAGACGGAGCTTCAAAGTGCGAGAAGTCAAAGCGCAGGCGTTCTTCGTTTACGAAGGACCCTGCCTGATGGACATGCTCGCCAAGCACTTTGCGAAGCGCCCAGTGCAGGACGTGCGTTGCGCTGTGGTGCCGCTCAATTGCGGCTCTTCTTTTTGCGTTTACGTTCAAAACGGCGTCTTCGCCCACGAGGGATGCGGGTATGGAATTTTTTGCGACTTTATGCAGGTACGCTCCGCCCGCGTTTACTTTGGTGTCGAGAATATCAACTGTTTTTCCGCCTGCAATGATTGTGCCGGTGTCTCCGACTTGCCCGCCTTTTTCGGCATAGAACGGAGTTTGTTTTACCGCCACAAAGTCGAAACCGTCTCCTTCCACGAGAGCTGAAATTTGCGTTGTGAAATTTGAAAGATTTTCTTTTTCGTAACCGACAAACTGGGTTGCTTCAACCGTGTCCGCGGAGTCGGCGACCGTGATTACTTCTTTCTTTTGCGCGGCGCGGGCGCGGGCGCGCTGTTTTTCCATTTCGGCTTCAAATCCTTTGACATCTACCGTCATTTTGCGTTCGCGCGCAATAAGCTCAGTCAAGTCAATGGGGAAACCGTATGTGTCGTACAAAACGAAAGCCTGTTCGCCCGAAATAAAATCAGAGTTTTCCGTGATTTTATCCAAGAGTTGCAAGCCTGTGTCCAAAGTTCTGTCGAAAGACTTTTCCTCGTTTTCGAGAACCTTTAAAATGACTTCGCGCTGCTCTTTTAGTTCGGGGAAGAACGGCGACATCTTGCTTACAACCGAGTCCGCGAGGCGTGTAAAAAAGCCGTGTTTTAAGCCGAGCCTCTTTCCGTACATTACAGCTCTTCTTAGAATGCGCCTTAGAACATAGTTTCTGCCGTCGCTTCCCGGCATAATGCCGTCTGCGATTGAAAATGACAAGGTGCGGATGTGGTCTGCAAGAACCCTGAAAATGCAGTCCGTAAGCTCCTGCGCCGACATGTCAGCCCTGTCGGACGGGATTGTGCCCTTGTAGGTCTTGCCCGACATATCGGAGATTTTCGCAAAAATATCCGTGAAGAGATCGCTATTGTAGTTTGATGACGTCTGCGAGAAATCCGCAAAATTTTTGGTTGTCGCCATAATGCCCGCAACGCGCTCCAAGCCCATGCCCGTATCGATATTCTTGTTTTTGAGGGGCGAGAATGTGCCGTCAACTTCGGCGTTAAACTGCATGAACACCAAATTCCAGATTTCGATGCAAAGAGGGGAATCGGAATTTACCAAAGAACCCTGCGTCTTGCCTTCGGGCGTCAAATCGACGTGGAGTTCGGAGCAAGGGCCGCATGGCCCCGTTTCGCCCATCATCCAAAAGTTGTCTTTTTTTCCGCACTTTTTGATGTGGATTTCAGGGTCCATTTTTTCGGAAACGAAAATCTCTTCCCAAATTGCGTAAGCTTCCGCGTCGAACTCTGCGGGCTCGCCTTCTTTCGGCTCGTAAACCGTCGCGTAAAGCCTTTCTTTCGGGAAGCCCCAGACTTTGGTGAGAAGCTCCCACGCCCAATGGATTGCCTCTTTTTTGAAATAGTCGCCAAAAGACCAGTTGCCGAGCATTTCAAAGAAAGTGTGGTGGTATGTGTCAAAGCCCACGTCTTCCAAGTCGTTGTGCTTGCCGCCTGCGCGTATGCATTTTTGGGTGTCCGCCGCGCGCTTGAACGGGGATTTCATGTCGCCCAAAAAATACGGCACAAACTGGTTCATGCCCGCGTTTGTGAAAAGCAGGTTGGGGGAGGTCGGCATCAATGAAGCCGAAGGCACAATGGAATGCGCCTTGGCGTCAAAAAAGTCCAAAAAGCTTTTTCTGATTTCCGAAGAATTCATTTTTATTAAAGTCTTTCAATTATTGCGTCAGCCATTTCCTTTGTGGAAACTGCCGCGTTGCCGAATGCGATGTCGCCAGTTCTCACGCCGTCGCAGACAGCCTTGCGCACGGCGGCTTCGATTTTCTTTGCGATGTCGTCCCTGCCGAAAGAGTAGCGCATCATCATTGCGGCCGAAAGAATTTGGGCGCACGGGTTTGCGATTCCCTTGCCGGCAATGTCGGGAGCAGTCCCGCCCGCAGGTTCGTACAATCCGAATTTGAGCCCGAGAGAGTTTGATCCGTCGCCAAGCGACGCAGAGCAAAGCATGCCGAGCGAGCCGCATATAACCGCCATTTCGTCGGACAAAATGTCGCCGAACATGTTTTCCGTAACCAGCACGTCGAATTGGTTGGGATCTCTTGCAAGTTGCATTGCGGCGTTATCCACATAGAGGTGTTTAAGTTCGATTTCAGGGTAATTCTTTTCCATGAAAGCCGTGATTGTCTTGCGCCACAAAACGGACGTTTGCAGTACGTTTGCCTTGTCGATGGAATAGATTTTTTTGCCGCGGGACATTGCCGTCTGCGCCGCGACTTCCGCAATGCGTTCGATTTCCGAAACCTTGTAGCTCATGGTGTCGCACGCGGCGTCTTCGCCATCTTCGGTTTTGTAGGTTTTCTTTTCGCCGAAATATATGCCACCCGTGAGTTCGCGGATACATACTATGTCAATGCCGTTTGGTATGCGCTCTTTTTTAAGCGGGGAAGCGTCGGTAAGCTGAGGATACAAAAGCCCCGGTCTGATGTTTGCAAAGAGTTTGAAAATTTTGCGAAGCGGCAGAAGCGCGGCGCGTTCGGGCTGTTTTGCAGGGGGCAGATTTTCCCACTTCGGGCCTCCCACCGAACCGAATAAAATTGCATCCGCTTGCGAACAGGCGTCAACCGTTGACTTCGGCAATGCTTCGCCCTGGCTGTCGATTGCGGCTCCGCCAACGTCGTGGCGCGAGTATGACAGCTCGAAATCTTCGCCCTTGCAGGCGCATTCAAGCACTCTGAGTGCCTGGTCCATTACTTCCGGGCCGATGCCGTCGCCCGCCAAAACTGTAAACTTGAATGTTTTTTTCATAATCGAATTAAAAAAAATTGCATGCAATTAAAAGCCAAGTTTCCGCTCTTGTAAATACTTTTCCTTTGACAATGTTATTTTGAAAAATTTATATTACACCGCGAAAAATATACAGTATGCTTTCGACAGCCAGAGAACGACTCTTAAAAAAACAAACTTACGACGGCGCCGCCGCGATTTTCGCGGGGAAAAGCCCGTCAGCAAAAGAGCTGAGACCCTTTGTCGAGAGCAGGTTTTTGGCGATAAAAGAGGCGCACGAAGACGGGGCATCGGGCTACACCGTTTGCAGGTCAAACAGCGACGTGATTGACTGCGTAATTTCAAACCTGCACGCTTTGTTTGAAAGGGAAAACGCGGGAGAAAGCGAATTTTTCGGCGATTTTTGCGTTGTGGCTCTCGGCGGGTACGGCAGGCGCGAGCTCTGCCCAAAAAGCGACATCGACATAATGTTTCTTTATTCTGACAGGGGCGTTGCCGACAAATTTAAAACCGACGCCATTGACGCCATCATGTATCCTCTTTGGAATGTCGGCTACAAACTGGGGCATTCGAGCCGCACCGTTTCAGAGGCGTTGGAAGACGCTCAAGCCGACATCCTTACAAAGACCGCGATGTTGGACGCCCGCTTCATTTGCGGCGATTTGAATGTCTTTGAGGATTTTAAGGGAAAATTTGCGTCCCTTTCTAAGAATACTGCGGAAAGCCACATAGAGGAGCTTTTGAGGCTTAAAACCCTTAGGCACAAAAAGTACGATTGGTCTCCGTATGTGCAGGAGCCCAACGTGAAAAACGGCGTCGGCTCTTTGCGCGACTACCAGACATTGCTTTGGGTCGCGAAATTGAAAACAGGTTCGGAATCCCTTTTGGATCTTGCAAGAAAAAAGATAATTTCAATCGTCGAATACAAGTCGCTAAGGCGGGCGCACGCGCTTCTTTTGAGGACGCGCAACGAGATGCACTATTTCTCGAACCGCGAAAACGATTTGCTCGACCTTGAGCTTCAGCCGAAAGTCGCCTATTCGATAGGATACCGCGAAGACGACGTTATGAAGAGGGTTGAGCGTTTCATGCGCGACATTTACTACTCTTTGCGCGAGGTCGATTTAATTTCAAAGACAGCGAGAAAGCGCATGAAAATCGTCCTTCCCGAAGACATCGAGGAAACGCTTGGCATACGCAGGGACAATCTTTCAAAAGTGCGCTATTTCGAGGGTTTCATAATGAGAAACGGCTTTGTCTATGCGCAAAATTCCGCGGTTTTCAGAAAAGACCCGACATTGCTCATAAAAGTCTTCAGATGCTGCCAGCAGTTCGGCGTGCTGCTTTCGGACGAGCTTGAAATTTTAATTCGCGACTCCGCGCATTTGATTGACGACAAAGTAAGGGCGGACAAGGCGGCGAACGAAGAGTTCATGAAAATTTTGCGTTCGGAATGGAACGTGTATCCCATACTCTCCAAAATGCACTTTCTCGATATTCTCGGGAAATTCATACCTGAATTCGGGGAAATCACCTGCCTTGTGCAACACGAATTTTATCACCGCTACACTGCCGACATCCATACTCTCAACACCATTATGGAGCTTGACAAGATTTTTGGCGCAAATGTCGAAGACGAGCCCTACGGCTACTACCATGCGGTGCTTTCAGACAGCAAAAATCCCTCTCTTCTTTACCTCGCGCTTCTCATGCACGACTTGGGAAAATCCGACGGCATAAAAGGCCATGCGGAAGTGGGGGCTGAAATTGCGGAAAAAATCCTTTCGAGGTTTGACTTGGCGGAAGACGAAAAGGAAATCGTGATTTTCCTTATAAGGCACCATTTGATGATGGCGCGCTACTGGCAGTCGAACGACATTGAAGACGAAACGGTAATAGAAAATTTTGTCGAAAAAATCATAGATCCCGACCGTTTGAAGTTCTTGTACGTCATGACGTTTTGCGATTCAAAAAGCACGTCTTCAACCTTGTGGAATTCCTACAAGCAGTCATTGCACACGATGCTTTACCGCAATTCCCTTCGCAAAATGCAATCTACGCCAGAAAAAATCGAAGCTCTTTACGAAGAGCGCAAGCAAAAGGTTATCGACGGCATTTTCAATTCGGGTGAACTCCGCACGAGCAGCAAGGAGGCTTTGGGCTACTTGAACAACCTCCCGAGAAACTATTTCCTCTTTCACGGCAAGGACGACCTGATTTTGCACATGAATATGGTCCACACCTATGTCGAGCGGGAGCGCAACTGCACTCAGGCGTCAACTCCCACTAATCCTTTGCCTGTTTTTGAATGGCGCAACGACCCCAATATGTCGCTTTCAACCGTCACCATTGTAACCCGCGACCTCGGCGGGCTTTACTTCAAGCTTGCGAGCGCGTTCACTTATGCGGGGCTTAACATTTTGGGATCAAAGGCGTTTTCAAGGGCGGACGGAATTATTATCGACACATTTTACGTAACGAGCGTCGGCGGCGGAGCAGTTCAAAACGAGCGCACTCTCGAACTGTTTTCAAACGCGATTTTAAAGATTTTCGGCGCGGGGCAGGACTTGGTTGAGCAGCCGCCGAAGCGCAACGAGGAATTTCCGTGCAGAATTCTGGTAAAAAATTCAGCGCAAAAAACGACAGTCGAAGTCATCGCAAAAGACAGACCCGGATTATTGTGCTCAATAACAAAGGCGATTTACGATTTCGGCTTTGAAATCGTTTTCGGGCGCATAAGCGTTGACGGCGGATGGGGCACGAATAACTTTATAATCAAACCTCGAAAGGATTTTGAAAATCCGTCCGTGGACGGGTTGGACGCTAAAATCAAAGAGGTTTTATAGGCAATTTTTCTTGACTTTGCCTTTTAAAAAGAGCCTTATTTGCGGCTAAAAAAATATGGATACGGGAGATTGCATCAGGCAAAATTTCTGGGGCGCGAAAATTTCAAAAAAATTGTCAAACCGCATTGCGGCGTCGGCGTTTTTCTTTTTGTTCGGCATAGGCTTTTCCTGCTGGGCAACTCGCATTGCAGACATAAAAAATGCTTTGGGGCTTTCGGACGCGGAACTTGGCGGGCTTCTTTTTACCATTCCCGTCGGGCAATTTTGCGCAATACCGTTTTCGGGGTATTTGGTGTCCAAGTTTGGCAGCAGAAACATTTTGACTTTTTCTATTTTGTATTATCCGCTTGCGCTTATGTCGCTCGGCTTGGCGTCGGAAGTTTGGCAGCTTAGAATAGGGCTTTTCTTTTTCGGCATAGCCTGCAATTTGTGCAATATTTCAATAAACACGCAGGCTGTGGGGGTTGAAAAAATCTACAAGCGCAGCATTATGGCGACTTTCCACGGCGTGTGGAGTCTTGCGGGGTTTTTGGGCGGGCTTGCGTCAACCCAAATAGTAAAGTGGGGCGCAACTCCGTTTCAGCATTTTTCGATGATGGGCGTTTTGGCGGTTTTAACTTTGTTTTTTATGCGCCCGCATCTATTGCCAAGCGACGCCAAAAGCTTGGAAAGCGGTGCGCCGAAATCCGATTCCGAAAAAGAGCCTGTTTTACAAAAATTCAAATTTATTTTCGACAAATACATAGTGATTTTGGGCTTCATCGCTTTTGGCAGCATGTCTTGCGAAGGCACGATGTTTGATTGGAGCGTGATATATTTTCAGGACGTTGTAAAAGCCGACGCAAGCCATATAAGATACGGCTTTATCTGCTTTATGAGCATGATGGCGTCAGGCAGGTTTATGGCCGATAAATTTGTGATGAAGTTCGGCGCAATAAGGGTCGTGCAAGCGAGCGGTATTCTTATAGCTTCGGGGCTTTTCATCGCCGTTTTAGTTCCAAGCGTGATTGTTTCTGCTCTTGGGTTTGCCCTTGTGGGGCTTGGCGTTTCAAGCATTGTTCCGCTATGCTACAGCCTTGCGGGCAAGTCAAAAAATTTGCCGACGGGTATTGCGCTTACGGGCGTTTCTAGCATCGGCTTTTTGGGATTTTTGATGGGACCTCCGCTAATCGGGTATGTTTCGGAGGCGTTTGGACTTAGAAGCGCATTTGCGCTTATACTGCTTGTCGGGCTTTCGGTGGCATTCTTGGCTCCGCGCTTAAAGAAAAGCGAATAAATCGGCTTCTTGTTTTTTAAGCGCGCACTTTTTATTTGCCCAAAGGAATTTTGCCTTCGCCTATTTTGGCGATGACAGAGGGTAGCAAGACATGTTCTGCGGCGTGCACTTTTTCTTCAAGGCTTTCAAGCGTGTCTTCGGGCATAATTTCAACCGCTTTTTGGTCGATGATTTTTCCACCGTCGAGTTCGTCATTTACAAAATGCACCGTGCATCCCGTTATTTTTACTCCGCAGTCAAACGCCTGTTTTATGGCGTCCTTCCCCTTGAACGAAGGCAGGAGGCTCGGGTGCAGGTTTATGATTTTGTTTGCGTATTTTGAAGTTATGGACGGGGGCAGTATTCTCATAAATCCCGCCAAAACTATAAAATCCGCGCATAAAAATTCGAGGTTTTCCAAGTAAAACTTTGCACCTTCTTCGCTGAAAAATGCTCCCTTTCTCATGGGGTCGAGATACACGCTTTTTACGCCGAATTCCTTGGCTATTTTCAACGCGTTGGCGTCTTCTTTGTCGCTAATTAGCGCGACAATTTCTATGTTGGGGAGCTTGCCGAGTTTTTGGCATTCGAGGATTTTTTTCGCGTTCGAGCCTTTGCCGCTTGCGAGAATTACTGTTTTTATCATGGGAATTTCTATAAGTTAACGCCTTGCAAAACAAAGTTTGCGCCGGACTCTTCAAGAGCCTCTCCGACTATTTTTCTTGTGAGCGTGGGGCTTTTGATGTCGTTTAGAGTGATGTTAAATTCTTTTTTTGAAGTCCACCGAAGCGGAATTTTTGCGTCAGACTTGTCGATATAGTCGATTTTTTCTATCATCATGGAAATCGATTTGAATTTATCGTCGTCTGCAAACTCCGCAAAACCCGGAAAAGCGTAAATAAAATCGCGGATTGAATATTTCGCCGCGGAAATCTTTACACAATTTAAATGCTCCGCATCCATTTCAAACTCGGTTATCAAAATTTTGCCGTTGAAAAATTTTATCGGGTCTATTTTGAACTTCACGCGCTTTGCCGTCAAAAAGTTGCTTTCATTGTACTCTTTTGGAGGGGAAATCCGCAAATTGTTTATTTCCACTTCGCCCGATATTATGTTTACGAAAAGCTTTTCGGTTGACAAAAAGAATCCTGTTTTTTCAGAAAAATCTTCCTGCAAAATTCTGGGCGCCAAAATTGCCACCATTATTATTGCCAAAGAGGCGATAATTGACAGCATCGTGGCGAGCGTGAGAATTGAAGAAATTACAAACGCTATCGGATTTCTTTTGAACAAGCGGAATATGTATCGCATAAACTTTTAGCTTCTGGTTTGCCCTTTGCCGAAAATTTTGTATTTGTGGCTGCAAAGTTCGTTCAAGCCCATGGGACCTCTTGCGTGAAGCTTGTCGGTTGAAATGCCGATTTCAGCACCCAAACCGAATTCAAAGCCGTCGGTAAAGCGCGTTGAGGCGTTCCAATAAACGCAGGCGGAATCTACGCCGTTTAGGAATTTTTCGGCATTTTTTTCGTTTTCCGTTATTATGGCTTCGGAATGTCCCGAACTATGCTCGTTTATGAATTTTATCGCATCGTCAACATCTTTTACGAATGTTGCGGAAATCACAAGCGCGCAATATTCCGTGTAAAAGTCTTCTTCGGAAGCATCGACAGACGGAATGGAATGCTTGTTTAGAAATTCCTTAACTTCTTTTGTCGCACGGATTTCCACATTATTATCGGCAAGCGCGCGGGCGACTTCCAAAAACGCGCTTTCAGCTCCGCGCATAGCGAGCAGGTTTTCCGCCGCGTTGCAAGTGCCCGGACGCTGGCATTTTGCGTTTACGGAAATTTCAACCGCTTTTTTTACGTCGGCATCCTTGTCGATAAATATGTTGCAGACACCCTTGTAGTGCTTTATGACGGGGATTGTTGAGTTTTCAACGACAAAGCGTATGAGCTTTTCTCCACCCCTTGGTATAATGCAGTTTACATAGGAATCGAGCTTCAAAAGGGTGTTCATCGCCGCGCGGTCGGGTGTTGGGATTATCTGCACGCAGTCGCCGTCAAGACCCGTTTCCGAAAGAGCTTGAGAGATTAGCTTTGACAGGCAAATGTTCGAGTTGAACGCTTCCTTGCCGCCGCGCAAAATAGAGGCGTTGCCGCTTTTTAGGCAGAGAGCCGCGCAGTCAATCGTAACATTGGGCCTGCTTTCAAATATGATTGCTATGACGCCTATCGGGGTTTGAATTTTTTGGATTTTCAATCCGTTCGGACGCGTTTTTTCCTCCAAAATTCTGCCGACGGGGTCGGGCAGGGCGGCTACTTGGCGGACGCCTTCAGCCATTGCAAGAATGCGCTTTCGGTTTAGGGTGAGCCTGTCTTTGAAAGCATCGGAAATATCTTTTGCGCCCTCCAAGTCCTTCAAGTTTTCCGAAACGATTTGCGCTTCGTTTTCTTCAATTAAGTCGGCGAGCCTCAAAAGAGCCGCATTTTTTGCCTCGGAACTTGCGACTGCAAGCTTTAAGGCGGCTTTTCTGGAGCGTTTTGCGATGTCTAAAACTGTTTCTTCAAGCGTCATATTCTGCTGATTTCCCTTATGAAGTTTTCGCGTTTTTTAATTTCTTCAATTCCCTCTTCCTCCAATTTGAGGCAGGAGAACGATTCGACCGTTATTGAAGCCGTCGCCGTTGCCGCAAGCATTGCGCGCTTTATGGACTCAAAGTCTGTTTTGTCTTCTTTTGCGATATGCCCGATTAGCGCGCCCGCGAAAGAATCTCCCGCCCCTGTAGGGTCAACAAGCTTGCGCACGGGGTATGAAGCAATCGTGAAAAATCCGCTTTCGTGAAAGAGCATTGCTCCGTGTTCGCCTTTTTTGATGATTACGCTTTTTGCGCCCATTTCGCGAAGAATGTCGCCGCAGACGATAGTATTGTTTTCACCCGCAAGCTCTTGGGCTTCCGAATCATTTAAAATGAGCAAATCGACGCGTTTTATGAGGTCTTTCAATTCTTTTTGCGCGATTTCAATCCATAAATTCATGGTGTCGAGAACAACGAACTTGGGATTTTTAATTGCGTCCAAAACTTTCAACTGGCTTTCGGGGCTCGAATTCGCCAAAAGCACATAGGGCGAATTGCACAGGCTTTGCGGGATTTTGGGCTCGTAATTTTCCATGATGCCAAGGCGCGTTTCAAGAGTGTCGCGCTTGTTGAAATTATGGTGGTATTTTCCCCTCCAAAAGAAAGTCTGTTTGCCGTCTTTTATTTCAAGCCCTTCCAAGCCGACTCCTCTTGCCGACAGCCTTCTTATATCGTCTTCCTTGAAGTCAGAGCCGACGATAGCCACTATGTTTGCGGGCGCAAAGAAAGAAACCGCAAGCGCCGCATATGATGCGGAGCCGCCAAGTATGTATTCTGCCTTGTCAAAGGGCGTTTCTATGGAGTCGTAAGCAACCGAGCCGTAAACTAAAACGGAATTATTTTTCATTTTTTTTAAGCTAAATCAAATGCGTTTTTTTTCAATACAATTTTATTCCTTTTGCAGATCGGGCTTGTCGGACATTTCAAAAACGAGCGTAGAGCCGTTTAAGATGTCGGAATGCGAGATTTTTGCGTTCTTTATTTCAACTCCGTTTAAAGTCGCTTTTTTGACGTACTTGTTTTTCGGGGAGAGGTTTTTTGCGTACATTTTAAATGTTTTTCCGTTGGGAAGATTTATTTGCGCTTCGGGTATTTGCGGAGCGCCCAAAACGTATTCCGCCGACGCGGGATTGAACGGATAAAAGCCCATTGCGCTAAAAATATGCCATGCGCTCATCTGCCCGCAGTCGTCGTTGCCGCAAAGCCCGTCGGGCTTGTTTATGTAAAACTTGTCGAATACCTCGCGGACAAGCTCCTGCGTGCGGTGCGGCTTTCCAAGCAGGCTGAAAGAGTATATCACATGGTGGCTCGGCTCGTTGCCGTGCGCGTACTGACCGATTCTTCCCGTGGCATCGTCCGAATGCCCCGCATCTTCTTTGTGTTCGTCCGCCGAAAAGAGTTTTTCAAGAGCCATGGCGGTTTTTTCATTGCCGCCGAAAAGCTTTATCAGCCCGTCGAAATCTTGGTTGACGTGCCAAGAGTATTGCAGGGCGTTGCCCTCTATATAGTCTCTTCCGCAACCGCCCCCGTTGGGAAATTTAAATTCGTCGAAAGGCTCCCGCCAGTTGCCGTTTGAATCCTTGCCGCGCATAAAGCCGGTAGATTTATCAAAGAGATTTTTGTAAAACTTCGAGCGTTTCAAAAAGCGTTCCGACTCGTTTTTATTGCCCGCTGCTCTTGCCAGGAGATAAACGCAATAGTCGTCATAGGCGCATTCCAAGGTTCTCGCAACCGACGCCCCGCGCTTTTGGTCGAAAGGAAAGTAGCCGAGTTTTTCATAGTCATCGCCGAAATCGGAAGTTTTTATTGCCGCTTTCAAAGCCTTTGGCAGGTCTATTTTTATGCCTTTTTCGTTCGCTTCAGCAAGGACTGCGATGGAGTGGTTTGCAATCATGCAGTAATTTTCCTGCCCCCAGAGCGTCCATTTTGGGAGTTTTCCAAACGCATCGAAGTGTAGAAGCATGGATTGTGCGAAATCCTCCACTTTTTCGGGAGTCAAAATGGTGTATAGCGGATGCGACGCCCTGAAAGTATCCCAAAGTGAAAAGGTCGAATAGTACGCTCCGTTCGGGGCTTTTGCGACTTTGCCGTCCGCGCCCCTGTACATTCCGTCAACATCGGCGATGTTGTTTGGCTGGATAAAATTGCGGTATAGGCTCGTGTAGAAATTTTCAAGCTGCGCCTTGTCTCCTTTTGCGTCTATTTTGGACAGCAGTTTTTCCCATTTATCGCGCGAATTTTTTTGAATTTGGTCGAAGGACAGGTTTTGGGCTTCCGCCTGCAAATTTTTCTTTGCGCCATCTATTCCCGTGGTTGAAATTGCGATTTTTACGATTAGCTCCCCGCTTTCGGGCAAGTTGAATTCAAGCGCATAACGCTCCGACTTTTCATCATCGCGGATTTTCGGCAGAAGCTTTTTTTCTTTTATTTCGGAGCTGAAAGAGGCGGCGAAGTAAACTTCCCTCGAAACCCACATCTTGGTTTTTCTCTCGCCGGTAATGAGTTTGGGAGATTCAAAATTCACCTTGCCCGAAACTGTGTTATAGGTGAAGGTTTTTTCGCCCGAAATCAGTCCGTACTGATTGTCAAAAAGAAGCATTGCCTTTTGCGGATCGTCAAAAATAATTCTGTAAACGGCGACTCTTTCCGTTGCGGTGATTTCAACAAACGCCTTTGCATCGTTTAGATAGACGCTGTAATACCCGGGGCTTGCCTTTTCGTTTTTCTTGTCGAAAGAGCTGCGGAAGTTTTCGGTTTTTGCGCATTTTAGAAGCGGCATTATGGCGGCGTCCCCCAAGTCGGCGACGCCCGTGCCGTTTAGGTGCGTTTGTGAAAACCTGTAAATTTTGTTGTCGTCATAGTTGTAGCCCGAGCAGTATTTCCATGAGCTGTTGCCCGTGTCGGGAGACGCCTGCACAAGCCCGAACGGCACGCAGGCTCCCGGAAGCGCGTGCCCCGTGTAGGCTGTGCCGATAAACGGATTTACGAAGTCTGTTTTTTCGCCTGCCGAAAGCGCTGACGCCGAAAGGGCGGCAATCCAATAAATTGCGGTTTTAAATATTTTCATTTTTTTAATTTAAGTATGGACTTTTTTATATGAAAGATAAACTTTTAGAATATGAGCGCAAATAAAAAATTGCAAAAATCGCGGCATGGAATTTTACTTTTTTACGGATTATGAATGATTTAATCATAAAAAACGCCGTTTTGAAAAACGAATTTGACGAATTTTGCCCTTCGGATATTTCCGTAAACGGCGGAAAAATTGCCCGCATTTCAAGAAAAATCGACGAAAATGCAGAGTCGGTTTTCGACGCGGGTGGCGCGTTTTTGAGCGCGGGATTCATCGACTGCCATTTTCACGGCGCGGGGGGCTTTGATTTTTGCGACGGCGATTTTGATGCGCTTTACGAGATTGCAAAATTAAAATTAAAAGAGGGCGTAACGGGAATTTTGCCCGCAACGCTTTCCCTGCCTTTTGAAACGCTGAAAAAATCCTTTGAATGCGCAAAAAAATACGAAGAGGCGAATTTTTCGTCGATGCCGAGGCTCTTGGGGATACATTTGGAAGGTCCGTTTGTAAATCCGAAAATGGCGGGCGCGCAAAATCCCGAATTTTTAAAGCCTTGCGACATTGACTTTGTAAAAAATTTAAACGATGTTTTTAAGATAAAGAAAATTTCCTATGCGCCTGAGCTTGACTTTGACTGCAATTTCTTGAAGGAAATTTCTAATATGGGGATATTCCCAAGCTCCGCCCATTCTTCCGCGGGATTTGGCGTGTTTTCAAACGCGCGGAAATTCGGCTTAAAAGGCATTACGCATTTTGCGAACCGCCAAAGCCAAATAACTTCGCGCGATATAGGCTCTACGGGGGCGGGGCTGTTGTTCGACGATATATGGATTGAAATAATCGCCGACAAAAAACATCTTTCGGAAGACATGCTAAAACTTGTGTTTGCGAAAAAGAATTTTGAAAAAATTATTTTGATTACCGACTCTATGAGGGCATCGTGGCTCAAAGACGGCGTTTCTACTTTAGGCGGATTAAAGGTAGCGGTAAAAAACGGAAAAGCGAGGCTTTGCGATGGCGGAGCTTTGGCAGGCAGCGTTTTAAAGATGAACGACGCCGTTAAAAATTTTGCGAAAATAACAGGCGGGCATGTTTTAAAGATTGCCGAATGCGCCTCTAAAAACGTCGCAGAAAGCCTTAATTTAAGCGGAGTGGGGCGGATTAAGGAAAACTTTTGGGCGGACTTTGCGCTTTTGGACGAAAACGCACGCATTTTGGCTGTTTTTGCGGGCGGCAAACTCTGCTTTAAGGCTTGAATTCAGAGTGCATCTTCTATTTTTGGTTGATGGAATTTGAAATTTGCGTCCAAAAGTTTTTTGGGGAAAATCTTTTGATTTGATAAAATCAGCTCATTTGCCATTTCTCCGAAAAAAAGGCGGATAATCCATTTGGGAACGGAAAACATCAGGGGTCTATCCAAATATTTTGCAAGAGCTTCTGAAAATTCCGCATTTCTTGCATATAGAGGGGATACTGCGTTGACCGCGCCGAAAATGAATTCGTTTTTTATCAAAAATTCGTATGTTCTCAATAAATCGAGAATTGAAATCCACGGCATATAGTTGTTTCCGTCCGAAATTTTTGCGCCCAAAAAACATTTAAAGAATGGAGTTAATGTTTTGACCATTCCTCCGTTTTTGCCTATGACAACACCTTGCCGAAGCGTGATTACGCGCGTGTTCGAGGCAATTTTTGCGGCTTGTTCGTTTTGGGCGCACACAAAAGCGAGAAATCCGTTGCCGTTCGGGGAATTTTCATCGCATTCAAAATTTGGATTTGCTCCGTAATAGCCTGTTGCCGATGCAGTTATGAACACCTTTGGAGGTCGGTTCAAAGACTGTATTTCTTTTGCGATAAATTCCGTCGAAGAGACTCTGCTTGACAAAATTGCGTTTTTTTTACTGCTTGTCCACCGTCCGTAAATATTTTCACCCGAAAGATTTATGACTACAGTTGCGTTTTCGAGGATTTTTTTGCTTAAAATTCCGCTTTTTGCATTCCAATAAAGCGGGCTTTCGGGATTTTTACGGTCAGCCAACAGGACTTCATGCCCCGAATTTTTTAAAAAACGCGCAAGCTCTTTTCCGATAAATCCGCTGCCTCCGAAAATTGCTATTTTTTCTTCCACACTAAATCTATCGGGATTTTAGGCGGTTTAAGAAATTTTATTTTTCGCCGCGAGAACTCCCCAAAGATAAAGCAAGTCGGAAAGCCTGTTCATGTAAGCCAAAATAAATTTTCGCGGAAGCGGCTCTTCGGAATTTAATTTGACGATTTCCCTTTCCGCCCTTCGGCATATTGTCCGCGCCATATTAAGCTCCGCGTCCAAGACATTTTCGCCCGCGAGCGTCCATCCCTTGAAAACTTCGCCGTCGCTTTCAATTTGCGAAGCCTTGCTTTCGACGG
The DNA here is from genome assembly GCF_033971905.1 of Intestinicryptomonas porci. NCBI lineage: Bacteria > Pseudomonadati > Verrucomicrobiota > Opitutia > Opitutales > Intestinicryptomonadaceae > Intestinicryptomonas > Intestinicryptomonas porci. The sequence continues at coordinate 191,973 of NZ_JALBUT010000004.1, read as the reverse complement.
CTTTCAAGTCTGTTTCCGAAAGCAGTTTTATGTTCTTTTCGGCAAGCTTGCCGTATTTTTTGTTCGAGGTTGCAAGCTCGGTCATAAGCATAATCAGCGCGTTTTGAATTTCCGATATTTCAGACTTGAAATCTGCCGATTTTGAATTCGCCTTAACCGTCCCCAAAGCGGAGCAAAGCTCGTCAACAGCCCCGTATGCCGAGACTCTTTGCGACGACTTCAAAACCCTCTCCCCGAACATCAGAGAGCATGTGCCTTCGTCTCCCGTTTTGGTTGAAATGGTCATTTTTACATCTTTTGCAGAGGCTCTATCGCAAGAAGTCTAAGCCCGGTTTCGAGGATTTCCATCGTTCTTGCACAGAGCATCAGACGTTTTGCCATGACCGCCTTGTCTTCCACTATCACCTTGTTTGCGTTGTAGAAAGTTGAGAAAACTCCCGCAAGCTCGTATAAATAAGTGCAGAGCAGGTGGGGGCGCAATTCGGCGAGAGTTAAGTCAAACACGCCCGGAAGCGCGATAAGCTTTCGCGCAAGCTCGATTTCCTGCGGAGTTTCAAGATTTGCCGCATCGTTTTCAAAATCGGAATTTTCTTGAACTCCTATTTTGCGGAAAATCGAGTGTATTCTTGCGACGGCATAAAGCAGGTAGGGCGCGGTATTGCCTTCAAAGGCGAGCATTTTATCCCACGAGAACACATAGTCGCCCGAACGGTTTTGCGACAAGTCCGCATAGCGCAATGCTCCGACGCCGACGGTTTCGGCTATTTTTTTGATTTCGTCTTTTGGCATGTCGGGAGTTTTCGCCAATACGATTTTTTCAGCCCTTGCGACTGCTTCGTCCAAAAGAGACTTCAATTTTACAGGCTCGCCACTTTTTGTTTTGATTGCCTTGCCGTCCTCTCCCAAAATTGTGCCAAACCACACATGGCGCAATTCGGGCTTGCGGTATCCTTTTGCGTCGAACCACTTTCCTACCGTCAAAAACAGCTGTTGGAAATGGTCTTGCTGGCGTCCGTCGGTGACGTAAACAATTTCTTCCGCACCGAAGTGTTCGACCCTGTACAAAACCGTTGCCAAATCCGTTGAAGCGTAGTTAGAAGCCCCGTCTTTTTTGCGTATGATAAACGGCTGTTTCGCAAACCTTTCGTGGTCTTTCAAAAATACAACCAACGCACCTTGGTCTTCGCATGCGAGACCGATTTCGGTAAGTTCATCGTAAATTCTGCCGACTTTATCGCGGTAAAAGCTTTCGCCCAAAGTCGTGTCTATTGTAAGCGACATTCTTTCATACATTTTGTCGAAAGAAATTTTGCTTATTTTTACGATGTCGTTCCAAAGTTTGGTGTTTTCGGGGTCCCCGTTTTGAAGCTTTACGAGCTCGTCGCGTGCGGCGTCGGCGCAGGACGGATCTTCCTTTGCCTTTGCAGAGCCCGCCTTGTACATTCTTTCCAAGTCTTCAAGCGCGTTTTCGTTTTCTGGGTCAAGCTTGTAGTTTTCGGATTTTATGCCGTAAATCAATATTCCGAAGTTCGTTCCCCAGTCGCCGATATGGTTGTCGCAAATCATGTCGGCTCCGCAAAAGCGCAGAAGCCTTTGGATTGTTTCGCCTATTACCATCGGACGCAAATGCCCGACGTGCATTTGTTTCGCGGTATTTGGCGACGGGAAGTCTATCACGACTTTTTTGCCGTTATAAAAACTTTTTGCGGCGTCTTTTAAAGCTGCTTCACCCTTGTATCTGCCAAGCCACTTTAAGAGAAATTCGGCAGAGAGCTTGAAGTTTACAAATCCGGGACCCGCGATTGAAATTTCAACGAGGCTTTCGTCAAAGCGACCGCTTTTTTTCAGCTCTTCGACAAAGTTCGAGGCGATTTCGCGCGGATTTTTCTTTGCTTTTTTCGCAAATGGAAGTGCGCCGTTTATCTGGAAATCGGCAAAGCGCGGATCTGCGGCGCGTACGGAAGCGTCAAATTCGCCTCCAAAGCATTCTTTCGCGACCGAGCTTGCGATTTTTTCTATCGACTTGGCAGGGTGAAACCAAATGTTTGACATGTTTTAGAAGCCTTTGATTTTGAAAAGCGAAGTAACCGACATATTGTTGTGCACCCTCAAAATGGCTTCCGCCAAGAGCGGGGCTACCGATAAAACGGTTATCGGATAATCCGCGTATTTGGGGCTCGGAGGAGTGGAGTCTGTTACAATTAACTCGTCCAAAAGCCCGTCCGAAAGGCGTTCGTAAGCCTTGTCCGTCAAAACGGCGTGGGATACCGCAGCTCTTACCGACTTCGGATTTCTTTCGCGCAAAAGTTTTGCCGCCGCAACGAGCGTGCCTGCGGTTTCCGTCATGTCGTCAACAAGCAGAATGTCCTTGCCTTCAACTTCCCCAACGAGGTTGGAAGCTTCGACATGCTCCGCGCTAACCCTGCGTTTTGCGATGAAGCCGAGGGGGCATTCAAACAGCTTTGAAAAGCTTTGCGCGCGCTTTAAGCCGCCGACATCGGGGGAAAACACGGTGAGGTTTGAAATGTCCATGTTCTTCTTCAAATAGTCGTAAATAACGGGCGAAGAATAGAGATGGTCGCAGGGTATGTCGAAAAATCCGGGTATTTGCTGGGCGTGCAGGTCGAGAGTTAAAATTCTGTCTATTTTTGCCGCAACCAACAGATTTGACACGAGTTTTGAGGTGATTGGGACTCCGGGCTTGTCCTTGCGGTCTTGACGGGCATAGCCGAAGAAGGGGACAACTGCCGTGATGCGCGATGCGGATGCGCGGCGGGCGGCGTCAATCATTATCAAAAGCTCCATCAAATTGTCGTTTGTGGGGCGGCAGGTCGGCTGAATGATAAAAACGTCGTCGCCTCTGATATGGTCGAGAATTTGAACATAAGTTTCGCTGTCGGGGAAAGTTTCAGTCACGACAGAGCCGAGCGGCGCAGAGAGATGCGCGCATATTTTCTTCGCCAAATCAGGGTTTGCACGCCCTGAAAATATTTTCAAGTTGTCTATTTTCATACGGAAAAAATTCCTTTATTCTTATTTTTTTCAATTTATTTGCTTTGCGTTTTCGGTCAAGTTTAAAAACCGACAAATGAGAGCCGTTTGCTTTTGCGTCCGATTTTATGGGCCGGTATTTTTGGATTTACAAGGCGCGGTTTTTAGGCTAAGTGTTTTTTCTGATTTTAATAAAAGTTTTTGCTTGAATTAAATATCCACATTTTTAACTTCTCAATCGTATGAAAAAAATATCTCTTCTATTGTTCGGGGGGGCATTGGTTTCGGGGTTTTTATTTGCCGACAACCTTGCCTACAAAAATGATTTTTCAAAATCCGCTTCAAAACTTGAAACGGTTGGCAGAGGGGAAACCAAGATTGCAAACGGCGTTTTGGTTTCAAAAGACAATTACGCATGCTTTGGCGGCAAGGAGCTTAAAAATTACTCGTTTTCTTTCAAGGCGCGCGCGCCGAAAGACGCCGAGCAAGTGCAAATCTGGGCGGGGTTTAGAAACAATAACCGCTTCGACCGCTACGTCGTGGGCATCAAGGGCGGACTCCTCGACCAAATCTATTTGATGCGCCTCGGGTACATGGGCACCGACGAGTTTTTGGCTACGCGCCCCTTGCGTTTCCATCCCGAAGTAGGGCAGTGGTACAAAATGAGAATCGATGTTTGCGGCAATCGCATACGCGTATTTTTGGGCGATGAAATTCTCCCGAGAATTGACGTTATCGACAATAACTCCGACCTTGCTCCGAGCGGCGGTGTGACTTTGGGCGGCAGCTGGATTTCAACCGAATTTGACGATCTTGAAATCAAGCCTTTGCCTGATGACGCATTCAAGGGAATAAAGCCAAAGACTGAATTTGTGCAAAAATTGACGGATTCCCAAAAGGAAGAAAAGCGCAAGCAGGAACGCACAAAGTACGCGGGCAAGAAATTGGACGATGTTTCAAAGCCGCGCACGGAAATTTCGCTTGACGGAGACTGGCTCTTTATGCCCGAATACCAGTTAAACGACAAGACCAAGGCGGTTTCGACTTCCGTTGACGATAACAACTGGCATGTCATGCAGGTTCCGAGCTTTTGGAATCCCATCCGCATTTGGCTTCACGGCGAAACAATGAAAGCGGCGAACGGGCACGAAGCGAAGGGCGTTTCCGACAAATATTACCAGTCAGAAACCGACCGTTGCGAAAATTACACTTTCGACTATAAGAAGACAGGGGCGGCATGGTATCGCCAGTGGGTGGAGCTTCCGAGGGAAATCGAAGGCAAGCATTTGGAGCTTCACTTTGACGCGGTGTCCAAAACTGCCGAAGTTTACATAAACGGCGAATTGGCAGGCTCGCACATAGGCATGTTCGGCGATTTCAACGTTGACGCAACGGGCAAATTGAAAGCCGGAAGAAATTTGATTGTTGTAAAAGTTATCCGCGACATTCAGGGCGCGGCGGCGCAGACGAGCGACGCCATGGAAAATTACTATTCCTCTGTCCGCAAAGATGTCGGCGACAACAAGGACGACAAGCAGGCGAACAAGGAAGTCGTAACCGACATTCCGCACTGCTTCTACGGCGACAATCCCGCGGGAATTTGGCAGCCCGTAAAGCTTGTAATTACCGACCCTGTCAGAATTGAAGACGTCTTTATAAAGCCTTCGCTTGACGGGGCGTCTTTCGAGCTTACCGCAAAGAATAATTCAAGCAAAAAAACCACGTTCGACATTTTTGCCAACATTGCCGATAAATCCGATGGCAAATCGATTTTTTCCGCCCCTGTATTGAAAGGGCAGACCTTGAAAGCGGGCGAAGAAAAGACATTCACTTTTGACGTCAAAAACTTAAAGCCCAAACTTTGGGAGCCGACAACTCCGAATTTGTACGACTTCAAGTTCGCTTTGTCGTCAGGCAAAAACGTTTTGGATTCTTTAAACATTGTTTCGGGCTTCCGCACATTCGAGGCGCGCAAGGACGGCTTCCTTTATCTGAACGGGCGCAAATTCTGGTTGCGCGGCGGCAACCACATTCCGTTTGCGCTTCGCCCGAACGACGAAAAGCTTGCGGATAAATTTATGTCTTTGATGAAAGATGGCAATGTGCAGATTACCCGCACACACACAACGCCTTGGAACGAGCTTTGGGTTTCCGCCGCCGACAGAAACGGCATAGGAATCAGCTTTGAGGGAACTTGGTCGTGGCTTATGATTCACTCAACTCCCATTCCAAACGACGCCGTAATGAATTTGTGGCGTACCGAATGGCTGCAAGTAATCAAAAAGTATCGCAACCACCCATCAGTACTCTTCTGGACAACGAACAACGAAATGAAGTTTTACGACCTCGACGCGGACTTGGAAAGGGCGAAGAAGAAGTTTACCATCATTTCCGACGTAACGAAAGAAACCCGTAAAATCGACCCGACACGCCCGATATGCTTCGACTCCAACTATATGCATAAAAACGGTTTGCGCAGGTTCGGTGCGGATTTTATGAGCACTGTTGACGATGGCGACATAGACGACAACCACGCATACTACAACTGGTATGACCACACGGTTTTCAAGTTCTTCAACGGCGAATTCCAAAAGTCGTTTAAGACGGAAGGCAGACCTTTGATTTCTCAGGAAATGTCAACGGGCTATCCCAACAACGAAACGGGGCATCCGACGCGCTCATACCAGCTGATTCACCAAAATCCCTTCACTCTAATCGGCTACAAGGCGTACGACTTTGCAAATCCCGATTATTTCTTAAAGACGCAGGCGTTTACTACGGGCGAACTTGCGGAAACTTTGCGCAGGACAAACGAAAAGGCTTCGGGCATTATGCACTTTGCGTACATGACATGGTTCAGGCAGTGCTACGACGCCGAAAACATTGAGCCTTATCCCACATATTTTGCTATGAAGCGCGCAATGCAGCCCGTCTTGGTGAGCGCGGAGCTTTGGGGCAGAAACGTTTATTCGGGCGAAAAATTGCACACTCGTATTTATGTCGTAAACGACAACGAAAAGGGCAGAGCGTTGAAGCCGACAGTATTGAACTGGTCAATTGATGTTGCTGGCAAGTCTTTGGCAAGCGGAACTGTCAACTTCCCGGAAATCGAATATTATGGTCGCAAATACATCGAGCCGGAAATTAAAATTCCCGACGTGAAAGGCAAGGTTGCCGCCAAGTTGAAGCTTTCGCTTTCGGAAGGCGGAAAGGTGATTTCACAAAATTGGTACGACTTGAATATCGCCAAAAAACAGTGGAGCGTAACCCCCTTCAAAGCCAAGCGCGACATTGTGCTTTTGGACGGCAACGACGCAAAATCCCAACTGGACTTCTTGGGCGTGAAATATCGCAAGGTAAACAATGTCGCAGAATTGCTTAAATCCAAAAATTCGAGCGTTTTGGTGATTTCCGGCAACGTCGATATTTCCGATGAAGACGCGAAAGCCCTGCGCTCGTTCCAGCAAAAGGGAGGCAGAATTTTGTTTCTAAACAGCAAGGAAGCGGCAAAGAAAACCTATCCCGAATACATCACAAGCTGGATTATCCCGACCGAAGGCGATATTGTCGTAATGGAGCGAGAAGACGATCCTGTATTTAACGGCATTGGCGAAATGCAGCTTCGCTACTTCAACAACAACAAGCGTGAAATCCCGAAAGCTTGCAGCGCGACATTGAAAATCGTGCGCAACGAAAACGTAAAAGAGCTTGCAGGTCAGATGAAAATCCACGCCTACATCGACGGAGGAAAGCCTGAAGACCGCATAAAGAAAATAGAATCCATGCGAGGTTTCCCGCTCATTCAGATAAATGACGGCAAGGGCAAGGCGCTGGTTTCTGAAATGTGCACCGATAAGGCGTTGACGGACCCAATCGCGGGGCGTCTGCTTTCAAATATGCTCAAAGTTTTGGCGGCTGAATAATCTGCCTTAAAACGAGCTTCACATAAAAGTTTCACGGGAGATTGCAATTGCAGTCTCCCGTTTTTTATAAAACAAGGAGTATAATCAACTCCGCCTAATGCCTTTGCGCATCTTCAAACAGGCAGTTTTCCATAAAAAAGTTGCAGAAACGGAAGCCCTGCAACTTTCACTATGGCACATTAAATTGTTTGGCTTTTTAGTTGTTGGTTTTGAATGGATAAAAAAGTTTTTAAGAATTGCAAAGTGTTTCAACTTCCGAACGAAGGGCGTCTTTTGTGGAGACGTTCGGTACTTTCTTTACTTGCTTTCCGTCCTTAAAATATAGCAGGGTGGGGTACAAATCAACACCCAAACTTTCTATGTAATCTTGGTTTTCATCGGCGTCTATCTTGCAAAATTTCACTTTGCCTTGAAATTCACTTGCGACGCTTTCCAATGTAGGAGCAAACATTTTGCAATATCCACACCAGGTCGCAAACGCTTCCAATACCACGAATTTATTTTCAGACAACACTTGTTCAAAATTTTGTGAATTTACTTTTTCAATACTCATAATTTTTTTATCGGATTAACTTCTTTAAAATTACAAAAAAAATCCGCATTGTCTGCGGATTTTTAAGATTAGATTTTGCCGTACGCCGATTTTATGAAATCCACAATCAGTGCGGGATTTTGCAAGCCGTGCGGATGGTGTTTGCCGTCGGGTTTCCCAACATATTTTATCGAGCCCTTCGCTTTTTTGAAAGCTTCGACGTACGGCTTTGCGTTTGTGGCGTTCGGCACTGTTTCGTCCAAAAGCCCCGCAATGAAAAGCACGGGGACTTTGCTTTTTGCAAGTTTTTTATAGTTGTGAATAGGGCTTCCCTTGAAGTTTTGCATATTCTCCAAGCCCCATTCCCTGCGTATTTCCTCTATGAAATTCGGGGATATTGTCATTACGTCGCAAACGGGATTGTCAACATAGACACAGGCGAGTTTTTGCGGCGAACGGTTTGCCCACATCAGGCTTGAAAGCCCGCCTCTGCTCAATCCTTCGAGAGTTGCTTTTTTTGACAAGCCGTATTTTTTTGTGCAGACATCGTACATATTGTCCAAAATTTTCATGGCTTCTTCGCTTGCGCCCGTGTAGGACATGTCAACGAATGCCACATAAAAACCCTGCTTCAAAAGTTCGTGGTCGGCATTTGCAAAAGCCCCCCACCATGCAGGGCGCAATACTCACGCCTTGTCTTTACGCGGAGTTTCCGGTTCAACGATGAATGCCGCGCAATTTCCCACTTTAAAATTTGTCTTTTTAAATCCGTTCCACTGCGCAGAATTTGCAGTGGCTTCGTCTATCGAAGGGCGCACTTTTATTTCCGCAAGCGCGAATGGGGCGGCGCATAGAAGCGTTAAAATCAGGCAGAATTTTGCGTACATTATTTTTTAGAAGATTTTGCGTTTATTTCGGCAATTTCCTTTGATAGCTCTACAACGCGGTTATAGGATTTGTTTAGAAAGTCGTTGTCTTTCGCAAAGTCTGTTGAAATAAACGCAAGTGCCATTTCTTTTGCCTTTTCTGGATTTACGATTTTTCCACCCATTGCAAGAACGTTTGCATTGTTTACCACGCGAGAAAGCCTGGCTGTCTCAACGCTTTCGCAGAGGGCGCAGAATACGCCGCTGAATTTGTTGGCGACCAAATTCACCCCCATGCCCGTGCCGCAAAATACAAATCCGAAATCGTAGTCGTTTTCGGACATTTCCTTTCCCAAATTAAATCCGACGTCAAAATAGTTTTGGCGTTCTTCACCCGTCAAATCTTTCACTTTAAAACCTTGTTGAAGCAGGAGTTCCTTTACGGCGTTTTTAAGCGCAAGCCCGCTTGGGTCTGACGCCAAAACGGCGGTTCCGGGGCGTGGTGTCATTGCAAATGCAGATTGTGCCTGTATTGCAATCAGCGTTATTGATAAAAACAGGGCGAAAATAACGGTTTTTAGCTTTTTCATAATATCTTTTTATTGTTAAAATTTTTTTTCAAAATATAAAAAAATCGTTTCAGTACAAGATTTTTATGGCACAAAAAAACCCTCCGAAACGAAGGGCTTAAAATTCTTGTTATATTAAGACTTACTTTCTTCTGCGGTATGCCGCAAACGCAAGTGCAATCGCGCCGAAAATCGCCGCGTATGTCGAGGGTTCGGGAACATAATTATATGTTATGCCGAATGTTCTGCCTCCGTCGGCTATAAAGAATTCGTAAGAGTCGGCATCGTTTGCCTTTATTATTTTTACAAGATCTTCGTTGCCGATTTCGGCTTCAGTAAAATAGTTTTGCATAATGCTGGCTTCTCTTCCGTTCCAGTTGTTTACCGAGGAAATAACGTTAAAAGAATATGTTCCTTCGCCGTCCGCAGGTGCAAAGTTTGTGAAATCAAGCTCCAAGGCGTATCCCGTTTGCGCGGTGGAATTGTTATATTCTATCCAGCCCGCTTTAAACGTAGAGATGCCGTTTTGGTCGGCGACAAATTTAATTGTGCCTCCCGTTCCGATGCTGTCGGCCTGTTCGGTAATACCGAGGCGGTTTACCATGTAAGATTGTCCGTCGGCAGGTTTTATGTTGGAGCCGTGAAGCTCGATTGTGGAATCATTGCCGTACATTATCAAAGTACAGCTTGGCGCGTTAAGTTTTGCAGTATCCTTTAATATAAGATGCCCTGAGGTAGTATTGGTGGAACTTCTGTTGTCCGCAGTTCCGACAAACAGGTCTTGCGTGAAATTCAAAGTTGCGTTTTCGCTGACTGTTACTATTGCCGCATTGGAAATGAAAGAGTAGCTTTTCAAATTCATTACGGAATTGCCCTTTAAATTGACCTTGGCAACCGTATTAGTTTTCGTGTCGCCCAAATAAGCCTTGTTTGACGCGTTAAAAATGGCGTCTCCGTAAACGTTCAATTCCGCATTTTTATAGAGATAAAGAGTGGAGGCGTTTACCGTGGAATTTTCAAATACATTCAAAGTGGATTTCGCCGTAGCAGATTCCGCCCATGTTCGCGAATTGCCGATTTTCACGCCATTGTTGTTGCCTGTCGTAATTACGGAATTGCCGTAAAAATTGGCTACGGAATCTATTGTATTTGCTTCTTCACCAATCAAAACGCCCCAATTTTTGTCGGTAACTTTGGCGTCGTCGTAAACATTTATAACGGTTTTGTTTTCGCTAATATATCTATGGTCTTGCCCGTCGCCCGAATTAAATGCAGATGTCGTTTGAAAATTTGCCGTTCCGCTTATCGTGAGGGTTCCCGCACGAACCATTGAAACCGAGGTCGAAAATGTCCCTCCCGAAACAATCACATTTCCGGTAAACAAATCCAGACGCCCGACTGAGACATCGGAATTGGAATAGGTATTGGATTCGAGCTTGTCGATTTTGGCGGTATCGGAACTTGTCGGAACATTTCCGCTTGCCCAAGTAGTACCGTCAGTCCAATCTCCGTCTGGAGCGTCTTCGGTGGGGGCGCGCCATATGTCTGCGGCGAAAAGCCCTGTTGAGACGCCTGTAAATATTAAAGAGGCATAAAATAAAGTTTTTAACTTCATAAATTTATTTTTTAATGAAAAAACGCAACTCGTCAAGCAATAAAAATATTTATTTGATTTTGCTTGCGACAAATCGGTTATTTTTTATTTTCAAATTTTTATGAAAAGGGTGGTTTTTTGTTTTTTAATTATGTTATCTTGCGAAATTTTCGCGCAAGAAGATTATGTAAAATATGTAAATCCCTACATGGGCAACATAAGCCATACACTTGTGCCGAGCCTGCCGACAATCCAGCTTCCGCACTCCATGCTCAGGGTTTATCCGAAAAGGCAGGATTTTGCGACTTGGGTTGTTGAAGATTTTTCTCTTGTTTCTCCGTCGCACCGCAACATATTTTCGGGCAACGGAATTTTGCCGTTTGTCGGAAAATCCGTTCCCGAAGTTTCGACTTTGGACAATGAAAAAATTTCGCCTTATTCGTATTTTGCCATTTTGGACGGGCAGGAAATAGGCGTTGAGTTTGCGCCGTCTTTTAAAAGCGCGCTTTATGCTTTCGATTTTTCAAATTCTCCCGCGGGGGAAGTCCGCAAAATCCGCATAAGAGTCGATAGCGGCGAAATCAAATTTGAAAAAAACAGGATAAATTTAATTCAAAACACGGGCAAGGCAGACAATGTTAAAATGTACGTTTCGTTGGAGTTCGATGCCGAGCCCAAAGACGTAAAAATATATCATTTTACCCGCAAGCCTGAAAAAAATCCGCTATTGAAGCCCTCGAAGCCGTTTGTCGCAAAGCTCGGGGCTGACGCTGTTTTGGATTTTGGAAGCGAAATTCAAAAAGTTTCGGTAAAATACGGGATTTCATTCATAGATTTTGAAAGCGCGCAAAATAATTTGAAAAGGGAAATTGCCGATTTTGACATCGAAAAATTAAAGGAAAACGGCAATAAAATCTGGAACGAAGCCCTTTCAAAAATAAAAATAAAATCCTGCGACGAAGAGATGAAGCGCGTCTTTTACACTTCGTTTTGGCGCACATTCGAGCGCATGATTGATTTTAGCGAATACGGCAGGTATTACAGCGCATACGACAATTCGGTTCATGAAACCGACAAGCCCTTTTATTGCGACGACTGGATATGGGATACTTACCGCACATCGCATCCCTTGCGCGTCCTATTGGAGCCTTCAAAAGAGGCGCAAATGTTGCAAAGCTACATTGATATGGCAAACCAGACTTCCGAAAAATGGCTGCCGACTTTTCCGCAGATTTTCGGCGACGCCCACGCAATGAACGGCAATCACGTTGTGGCAAGCTTTTTGGACGCCTATCAAAAAGGCGTCAGAGGCTTTGATTTCAAGGCGGCAGTTTCGCTTTCCATCAACACTCTTTTGACTGAAAGCATTATTCCGTGGCATCGCGGGCATCGCACTGTTTTGGACGATTTTTATTCAAAAAACGGATATTTTCCCGCGCTAAAACAGGGAGAAGCGGAAAGCGTGTCGGAAGTAAATACATTTGAAAAACGCCAGTCGGTTGCGGTGACGCTTGCGGCGAGTTTTGACGACTGGTGCGCATACAAAATGCTGGAATGTTTTGAAAGGGATTTCCCAAAACAAACGGGCGGCAATTTTTCGGAAAACAAAAAGCTCTTTTTTTATCGCGCCAAAAACGCCGAAAATTTGTTCAATAAAAAAACGGGATTTTTCCATCCTAAAGATTTTGATGGCAACTTTATCGAGCCTTTCGATTATCGAATTTCAGGCGGCTTGGGCTTTCGGGATTATTACGACGAAAACAATGCGTGGACCTACCGCTGGGACGCTCCGCATCTCGATTTGGTCGGCTTGATGGGCGGAGCGGAAAATTTCGAGAAAAATTTGGACGACACATTCCATACTCCGACGGGGCTTCCGAAATGGCGATTTTGGGGAAACCATGCTCCCGACCAAACGGGCAATGTCGGGCAGTTTTCAATGGGAAACGAGCCGTCTTTTCACATCCCGTATTTGTACAACAGGATAGGGAAGGGGTGGAAGACCCAAAAGGCGGTGCGCGCGCTTGTTTACACTTGGTTTAGAGACGACTTGATGGGCGTTCCGGGCGACGAGGACGGCGGAGCGATGAGCGCGTTTGTCGTATGGAGCATGTTGGGGCTTTATCCTGACGTCGGAAAGCCGACTTACCAAATTGGCTCTCCGTTTTTCGAAGAAGCGGAAATCGCGCTTGAAAACGGCGAAAAAATCAAGATAATCGCAAAGAACAATTCGAGGGAAAACAAGTATGTAAAATCCCTTAAAATAAACGGGGAAAACCATGAAAAGCTAAATATCACGCATGACAAGCTGAAATCGGGAGCGGTTCTTGAATTTGAAATGTCTGAAAGACCGAACAAAAGCGAATTAAGATAAAACAGAAATTTGAAGATTTTAGAATGTGCTGCAATCAAAAGCGCGGCAAAAAAAATGCCGCACTTTTTTTGCACCACATCCTTCTGTTTAAATGAATTTGGCGGTTTTTGGTAACCGTATTGTTAATACGGTTGTCAATAAAAATTTGTAAAATAAAGGCTTGGGAAGGATTTTTTAGTTTGTGAAAAATCCTCATTTGCCAATGTAAATAACATAAATGGCTTTTAAGCAACAAATTAAATATTATAAAAAACAACCGTATTAACAATACGCATATCTTTGGAGCTTTATGTCGCAACCTTTGACAATGTTAAATTCGACTCCAACAGCGCAAGCAGCTCTTACCGCGTTCAAGGCGGAGTGCTGAGCCATCTACTTGCGCGGCAATTTTCGGTGCGGTTGCTCTTGCGTTTGCGGCGTACCGCAGAAGAAAGTAGATTTTTTATAGGTATAAAATAGGATACGGGGCCTTCGGGTGTAAAGCCCGAAGGCTCTTTCTAAGGAAAGAAAGATGAACTCATACTCGGAATACGGATTTTGGGATTTCTTTGTGGAAGTCGTGTTTTCGCAGGGATTTTTGGTCTCCGCAAGCCTTGTTGTGATTTTTGCGTTCTTGTGTTTTAGATTTTACAAGCTGAATTTTACGGCAGTCGATACTTCCGAAAGCGAAAACAACGGCTCGTACAAAATGGGGCTTAACATTTCACTTTTAATGCTGATGGGCACTGCGGCAACACTCTATTTCTTGTACCTCCTTTATTCGCTTTTATAATTTCTTCTTATAGTCAATAAAACGAGGCGGGGACTGCTTTTTGCTGTCCCCGCCTTTCCGTTTTTGGGATTTAAGTTTAAACCTTAAAGACGCCGCCTTCTTTTATTTCTCCTGAAACAATTGCGTGTGCAAGCGGAGTTTCAATCTTCTGGTCAATCAGCCTGCGCAGCGGGCGCGCGCCGTAGGCGGGATCGTAGCCTTCGATTGCGAGATTGTCGAGAGTAGGCTTTGTTACTTCTATCGTAATCTTCTGCCTTGCAAGGCGTTTGTTCAGCATATCGATGTGCAGTTTTACGATTGATTCGATTTGGTCCTGCGTCAAGGCCTTGAAGATTATGATGTCGTCTATTCTGTTTAGGAATTCCGGCTTGAAGTATCCGCGAAGTTCGCTTGTTACGGCTTCGGAAGACGCGCGGTTAAGCGATCCGTCTTTTTCGATTTTGGCATCTGTTATGAAACGCGCCCCGATATTCGAAGTCATTATTATGACCGTGTTTTTGAAATCGACCCTCCTGCCTTGGGAATCTGTCAAAATGCCGTCGTCCATAACCTGCAAAAGCGTGTTGAGGACATCGGGGTGCGCCTTTTCTATTTCGTCGAAAAGCACGACGGAGTAGGGGCGGCGGCGGACTGCCTCGGTCAGCTGCCCGCCTTGTTCAAAGCCGACGTATCCCGGGGGCGCACCAATCAAACGCGAGACGGAATGCTTTTCCATGTACTCGCTCATGTCAATTCTCACGATGTTTTCTTCGCTGTCGAACAAAGTTGAGGCGAGGGCTTTTGCAAGCTCCGTTTTGCCGACGCCCGTGGGTCCTAAGAACATGAAAGTTCCCGTAGGTCTTTTCGGGTCTTTTATACCCGCGCGAGAGCGGAGTATGGCGTTTGAGACACTTTTTATGGCTTCGTCCTGTCCGATGACGCGCTTATGCAGAAGTTCGGGAAGATGCAAAATCTTTTCGCGTTCGCTTTCCACAAGCTTGTTTACGGGAATGCCCGTCCATTCGCTTACGACGTCCGCAATTTCTTCGGGGCCGACGTTTTCTTTTACGAGCTTGTCGTCCTTTTTAGCCTTTTTTTCGGCTTTTTTAAGTTCTGCTTCTAGTTTAGGAATTTCGCCGTACTTGATTTCAGCGGCAGTTGTCAGGTCATAGTCGCGTTCGGCTTTCGCCATTCTGATGTTTGCCTGTTCCAGCTGTTCGCGGAGTTTGCCCGCCAGATTTGCCGTATTCTTTTCTTCTTCCCATCTCGCCTTCAATGCGGAAGACTTTTCGCGCAAGTCGGCGAGGGTTTTGCGCAGTTCCTCCAATCGGGACTTGTCGGCGTCGTTCTTTTCGCCCAAAAGCGCGGCTTCTTCGATTTCAAGCTGCATGACTTGGCGGAGCATGTCGTCGAGTTCGGCGGGCATCGAGTTCATTTGGGTTTTAATTCTCGCGCAAGCTTCGTCAACCAAGTCGATTGCCTTGTCGGGAAGCTGTCTGCCCGAAATGTACCTGTCCGACAAAACGGAAGCTTCGACAAGAGCCTTGTCGAGAATTTGTACGCCGTGGTAGGTTTCGAGCCTTTCTTTTATGCCGCGCAAAATGGCAATTGTGATTTCAACACTCGGCTCAGGCACGAACACACTTTGAAATCTGCGTTCCAACGCCGCGTCTTTTTCTATGTACTGGCGGTACTCGTCAAGGGTGGTTGCGCCTATACAACGCAGTTCGCCCCTCGCGAGCATCGGCTTTAACATATTCGAAGCGTCCAAAGAGCCTTCCGTTTTACCTGCGCCCACGATTGTGTGCAGCTCGTCGATGAAAAGGATTATTTTTCCGTTGCTTTCCTTTATCTTGTTTAATACGGCTTTCAGTCTTTCCTCAAATTCGCCCCTGTATTTCGCGCCCGCGATGAGTGAGCCCATGTCGAGTGCAAAAATCGTCTTGTCCCTCAAATTTTCGGGGACGTCCTGGCGCACTATTCTCTGGGCCAACCCTTCGGCAATCGCGGTTTTACCGACGCCCGGCTCGCCGATTAAAACGGGGTTATTCTTTGTCTTTCTCGAAAGTATGCGTACGACGCGGCGGATTTCGTCGTCCCTGCCGATTACGGGGTCGAGCTTGCCGTCTTTTGCTAGTTGAACCAAGTCGGAGCCGTACTTTTCAAGGACTTCGTAAGTGGCTTCGGGCGTTTTGCTTGTGACGCGGCTTGTTCCGCGCATTTCCTTGATTTGGCTTAGCGCGCCGTCGTAAGAAATTTGGTTTGCCTTCAAGAGGTTTGCAAGCTCGGAGGGTTCAGGCTTTTCCAAAATTGCAAGATAAAGGTGTTCGGTTGAAACAAACTCGTCTTTCATCGAATTTGCGATTGCCTCTGCACGGGCCATCGCCGAAGAAAATGACGGGCTTAAATAAACTTCGCCACTTGCCCCCTTTACAGAGGGAAGGGCTTTTACGAGTCTCGAAAGCCCCATCTCGATTGAGGACTTCAAGCCGTAAGTTTTGTCCAAAAGCGCGCCCACGACGCCGTCTTTTTGAGAAACGAGGGCTGAAAGCAAATGTATGCAGTTAAGCTCGCTGTTTGCGTTCAACTGCGCAAGGTTGCGCGCGGCGTTTATCGCTTCTATGGTTTTTTCGGTTAATTTTTCGCTGTTCATATGTTTTTTATATTAAGCACTTTTTGTGCCAATTTCTTAAATTGCTTATAATAAGTTTCTAATTGAAATTTTCCAAGTACCCGATTTTTTCTTTTATGTGCCATTTTTACCCGCGGGGGGAAATATTGTCGCAAAAAAAATCGACTTTTTATAAATATATCGGACACAAAAAGCTTTACGAAATAAATTTATACGTTTTAATTTAAATTTTTAATAATGAAGCAAAGAACTATTTTAAGGGAAGTAAGCATAAGCGGCACGTCATTGCACACTGCCGCCAATGTAACGCTCACGCTAAAACCCGCGCCCGCGAACACAGGCATAGTTTTCAGGCGCACGGATATTTACGGCAAGCCCGAAATAAAGCCGTCGATAGAGCTTGTTGACGACCTCGTACGCAACACGAGCATAGCGCAGGGGCACGTCAAGCTCCATACGATAGAACATGTAATGTCTGCCCTTTGGAGCATGGATATCGACAATGTTTATGTCGAAATGAACGCCGCCGAGCCTCCGATTTTGGACGGATCTTCAAAATTGTTCGTCAATTTGATTTTACAGGCAGAGCCTGTCGAGCAGGACGCCGAAAGAAAGTATTACGAACTCAAATCGCCCCTTTCCATAAGCGAAGGCAACCGTTCGATAATAGCTCTTCCTTACGACGGTCTTAAAATTACCTGCACTTCCGCAGACGACCGCGGAATTCACACACAGCACCTTTCTCTCGACATTGACGCCGAAACCTATGCAAGTGGCATCGCTCCCGCCCGCACTTTCACTGTTTACGAAGACATAGAGGCTCTTCTTAAAATGGGGAAAATACAGGGCGGAAGTTTGGATTCCGCAATCGTGATAAAAGGCGACAAAATACTTTCAAAAGAGCCTTTGCGCTATCAGGACGAATTTGTGCGCCACAAGATTTTGGACATTTTGGGCGACATATCGCTTCTCGGCGTCCGCTTGAAGGCGCACATCATTGCAATCCGCCCCGGGCACGCTTTCAACGCAAAGCTTACATCTAAAATCTTTGAGCAGATGAAAGACGCGGAAGCCTCTCCGAAAAAAAAAGAAGCTTTGCCGCAGACCAAAATTTTTACTGAAAACTTTTTGGACATCCGCAGAATAATCGACCTTATGCCGCATCGCTATCCATTCATAATGATAGACCGCATAATAGACGTAAGGGGCGAAGACGAAATCACTGCGATTAAAAACGTAACGATAAACGAGCCGTTCTTTCAGGGGCACTTCCCCGGAAATCCCGTAATGCCGGGCGTCTTGCAACTCGAAGCAATGGCGCAGGCGGCGGGCATTCTGATGTTCCGCAGGGTATCCGCGGAAGGGAAAATCGCATTCTTTATGAGCGCGGACAAGGTGAAATTCAGAAAACCCGTAATTCCCGGAGACCAACTCGAAATCGAGGCGAAAATTATGCAAGTGAAAAACAACAAAATCGCCACGGCGGAAGCCGTATGCAAAGTTGGCGGCAAGCCCGTAAGCTCGGCGACATTGATGTTTACCCTCGTGGATTCCGCAAGCGCGTACTAATTTAACTTAAAAATATGCCGAAAATTCATCCAACTGCAATCATTGAGGACGGAGCAAAACTCGCAGACGATGTCGAAATTGGAGCGTACGCCTATATAGGCTCGGAAGTGGAGCTGGGAGCGGGCACAATTATTGCGCACCATGCCACCGTTGACGGGTTTACGAAAATGGGCAAAAACAACCAGGTTTTTCCGTATGCCTTCATCGGGGGCAAGACAAACGACCTTAAATATAAAGGCGGAAAAACGGGGCTTGTAATAGGAGATAACAACGTATTCAGGGAATACACGACCGCGCATCTTGCCACTGCCGACAACACTTTTACCACAATTGGCAATAACAATCTTTTCATCGCTTACAGCCATGTTGCGCATGACTGTGTTGTGGGTAATTTCGTGATTATGAGCGCGCATACGGCTCTCGGCGGGCACGTCAGAGTTGACGACCACGCGGTTATAGGCTGGAATGCGGGGCTTCACCAGTTTTCGAGAGTCGGAGAATATTCGATGCTTGGCGGTTGCTCTAAGGGCTCGAAAGACATACCTCCATTTATGATGTCGGACGGCTTCCCCGCAGTTCCATGTTCCATAAACAAGCTGAACATGCAGCGCAATAATTTTTCGGAAGAAGAAATAAATCTCGCTTTTTACGCTTTTAAAACGATTTACAAGAGGGGGCTTTCGCGCAAGCACGCTATTGCGGCATTGGAAGAGCACCCGCAAGCTCAAACTTCGAGAGTTTTAAAGTCGATAATAGCGTTTGCAAAAGAGCCGAGCCAGAGAGGTTTTTAATAAAATAAAAACCGCAGTTTAAACGCTGCGGTTTTTTTTGCATGGCAAAACTGTATTACTTTTCCGAAATTTCATCACTGTTTTTTTGTGCGCTTTCGGATTGTTTTGAAAGTCTGGTTTTTAGAAGTTCCAAATCTTCTTTTGACGGATTTTTCAAGGCAATGCCTTCTATTATCAAATCTTCAATGCTTCTTTTTTCTCCCAAAGTTTTGACTTTTAATTTTATACTATGTGTCTTTAGGTTGACATTCCTATCTTTTAAGATTTCTGCAACTTCCTTTTTTAGGAAAATCTTTTCATTTTTGCCAAATTTAATATAGTGTTCATCATTGTATATTCGATTGTTGCCCGTTTTAATATCTTCAAGCACTTCTACTCCGTATTTTCTTGTAATGTACTGGCTTGTTATTGTGTTTAAGGGAAGAGAAGCTTGTATTAGAATTACAACTATAAATAAAATTAAAAGCGGTATTTTTTTCATAGCATTATTCCCCGATGTTTTTTAAGAGCTTGCTTAAACTAAAATTTAAAGCGGCAATGATTAGTCCTGCAATAAGCAGCGACTTTGACACAGAAAGAGAATCCAAATTATCGCTAAAAAACTTTGAAACTGCCCAAACCACAACAAGCAAAGACCCGCAGTTTAAAAGTACGAAACTCTTGCGCCTTATTGCAGAAAGGACGAATGCAAACGCGCTTAAAAACACATAGGCGCAAATAAAATTTTGTACCGTATTTATGTCAACTTTTTCTTCCATTGTGCTAAGAAGAAATATCGGGAAAAAGCCAACGGCGGAGAGTACTACATAAGCTTTGTTTGTTTCCTTGTCGAAAAGCGACTTGAAAAATTTGCAAACGAAATAGAAATTTGCCGCATAAAAACTTCCTATTGCCAGAAAGTTCAAATTATGCATTTCTTTTAAGCTTTCAAAAAAAGCGCGTATGGAAAGCGTTGTGTTAAAATATACGCTTCCGCAATAAAATATATATACAAACGCTATAATCCAAATCCACGAAAAACATATCGGGAAAACATCTTTAATCTCTTTTTGCTTTGCAAATTTTAAAAGCGGAATTGCGGCTCCCAACGCAAAAAATGTTGCGTCATTTACAAACGCTGAAAAAATGTCGGAAACAAAAAATATGAATGGCAAAATTAGGCACAATAAAATGTACGAAACAAAATTTACAGCCCTCGTGTCGTCATATGATTTTTTATAAATAAAAAACGCCAATATTACGTTTGTAAAACAAAAGAGATTTTGAATTTCAGCAGTTTCAAAATGGGAATTAGAAAGCGTCAAAATAATTAAAAACAGCGCGGAAAGCGAAGACCTGAAAATAAAGGGAATCGGCAAGGCTGTTAAAATTATGGTCGCCCACGCATGATATTCGCTTCCGTAAAGATAAAACACGTCGTTTGTTATAAGAACTGCCGCTATTACCCCGAGGAGGTTTAAAATCGCGGCAATGTCGGCAAATAGCGCATTCTTAAAAAATTTTGCAAAATACAAAATTCCGAAAACCGCAGAAAAAAGAAGAGGGATAAAGCCGATAACAAGTTTTGTAACGTCTTGGAAATTTTCCCAGTTATATTGCAAAAGCAAAAATACCCCCAAAATCGCGACCGCGGCCGCAAGAATGTAAATTGAAAGAGTGGTAAAAAATTTCCCCGAAGCTGCTGATTTTTCGCTCAAATAGCTCCTCAAACGCTGTTCCGAGAATGTGTCAATGAGCCCTGCATCGTAATATTCGGGCAATTTGTCAAGCAGGCGTTTTTCAAAATTACTCATAATTTATTTTTAGCATATTATTTTTTTACGCGTCAATAAAAATGCCGAATAAATAATTGTGGAAGCGAACATTATTTTGATAATCATTATGCTTTTGGCGTGCGTTGCGGCTCTCGTATTCGCATGCAGAGGAATGTTTTCAAATGTAAAGACCGCCCGAAATGTTGACATAAACAAATATATGGGTACATGGCATGAAATCGCCCGATTGGACACTTCGTTTCAGCGCGGCAAATACAATTCGCAGGCGTTTTACAAATTAAACCGCGACGGCACTGTTTTTATAATAAATTCCGCAACCGACAAAAACGGGCGCAAGGTTTCGGCTTCCGCCAGAGGCTATGCTCCGGACCCAAAAGATTTTTCAAAGCTTAGAATTAGTTTTTTCAGACCGTTTTACGCCAATTATTTCATTTTGGAATTGGATGAAGACTACCAATGGGCATTAGTTGGCGGAAACGGCAAAAAGTACTTGTGGATACTTTCGAGAATTCCGCAAATGGACGCCGAAACTCTCAACAAAATCATAAACCTTGCAAAAGAACGAAATTACGACGTTTCCAAGCTTTTGTTTAACAAAGATTTAATCCCGAAATAAAACAGAATTGCCGCGATATTTGCCAAGCAGTTTATTCTTTACATAAACTGCGGTTTTTCTTTAAGATAAATTTTATCAAGCAAATAAATTCATACGGCAATGAAAAAACAAATTGTTTCAATTCTGGCGGTCATTGGTTGCGCGGTTTTGTTTGCGCAGAGCGTCAAAGTCGAATATTACGGCACAACTTCGTCCGGCGAGAAAGTCGAATGCTACACGATAAAAAATTCAAACGGAATGGAAGTTAAGGCAATCACTTACGGCGCAACAGTGACGGACGTGGTTGTTCCCGATAAGAACGGAAATTTTGAAAACGTCGTTTTAAATCTCCCTGACATTTCTTCTTACGAAAAGAACAAGAACTTTTTGGGTCCGATTGTCGGAAGGTACGGCAACCGTTTGGCAAAATCGCAGTTCAAAATAGGGGATGAAGTTTATACTGTTGACGCAAACGAGGGCAAAAATTCCCTGCACGGAGGCTCTCAGGGCTTTTACAGAAAAGTTTGGAAAGCCGAAGAAATCAAAGGGAAGGATTTGTCGGGTGAAAAGTTTGCAGGAGTAAAGTTTACATTGAGAAGCCCCGACGGAGACATGGGCTATCCGGGAAATATGGACGTCGTTGCAATATACAAGCTCGATAACGACAACAACTTTACCATCGAATACCAAGTCTCAACTGACAAGCCTACGGTTTGCAACCTCACATGGCATCCTTATTTCAACCTTGCCGGCGCGGGCAATGGAAGTATTTTGACGCACCATTTAAAAATCAACGCAAATTATATCACTCCCGTAAACGAAGAGCTGATACCGACAGGACATTTGCTCTCGGTAAAAGATACGCCTTTTGACTTTACGTTGGATTCAATGGCAATAGGACAGAGGCTTAATGTAAACCATCCGCAGCTCGCCCTAAAAATGGGAGGCGGCGCATACGACCATAATTTTGTGCTGAACAAACCCGTTGACACCTTGGGGTTGGCCTGCAAGATAACCTGCCCCAAAAGCGGAAGAACTCTCGAAGTTTACACCGAAGAGCCTTGCCTGCAGCTTTACACAGGGCAGGGGTTTGACGGAACCATAAAAGGCGCTAACGGGAAATATTACCACAAATATGCGGGTTTTGTAATTGAGCCACAGCATCACCCCGACCAACCAAACCAAAAAAACTTTTTCCCGCCGACCCTGATAACGCCCGGGGAAGTTTTTACTTCAAAATCCGTGTACAAATTTGATATTATGTATGGTCCCGGATATTAAAACTCTATTTTTTAAGTTGGAGATTAAACTTTCAACATTTGGGGAAATTACAAATTTAGATTTCTTAAAAGCTTGATTAATTACTGTTAAATATATATGTAATAATTTCTCAAAACAAAATAAAAATATGACCGCACTAATAATTATTCCCATTATATTGATAATTGCGCTTGCTTGGTGGATTGTTACCCTGCGCAGGGTTGTACCCACAAACATGGTGCATATATTGCAGTATAGCAGAAAAACCATTTCATACGGCAAAGGGCAGGCGGGCGGAAACGTTTATTACGAATTTCCCGCATGGATTCCCGTTTTCGGCATAACAAAACGCGAGCTTCCCGTATCAAATTTCGACTTGAATTTGGACGCGTACGAAGCCTACGACCAAGACAGGGTTCCCTTTGTTTTGGACATAAAGGCGTTTTTTAGAATTGCCGACACCAATGAAGCCGCAAACAAAGTCGGTTCTTTCGGCGAGTTGCAGGACCACTTGAAGGGCATCGTTCAAGGCGCAGTCCGCTCCATAATGGCGAACGCGAAGCTTGAAGACATTATGTCGGAACGCTCTGTCTATGGCGAAAAATTTACGAACGCGGTTTCAAACCAGTTGCACGAATGGGGCGTTGTCCCTGTAAAAAACATCGAGCTTATGGATATTCGCGACGCGAAGGGCGAAGAGGTCATATCAAACATAATGGCAAAGAAGAAGTCGGACATTGAAAAGGAATCACGCATAGAAGTCGCCAAGAACAGGCAAATTGCAAAAACCGCTGAAATCGAGGCGCAGAGAATTATCGAAGTCAAGGCGCAGGATGCGGCGGAAGCCGTCGGCAAAAGGAAGGCGGAAGTCAACCAGGCTGTCGGCATACAAGACCAAATCGCGCAGCAGGAAATTGCCTCGCAAGCCAAGCTCACAAAAGAAAAAGAGATGGAAGTTGCGAGAGTCCAAGAAGTCAAGCAGGCTGAAATAAGGCGCCAAGCCGAAATTATCAAGGCGGAACAGGAGGCAAAGGTCATCACCACCATAGCCGACGCCAATTTGTCAGCAAAGCAAAAAGAGGCGAGCGGCATAGAAGCCGAAGGCAAGGCGATGGCAAAGGCAAAAGAGCTTGACCAGCTTGCAAGCGTAACCGCCCAAACCGAACTTGCGGCAAAAATCGGCGAAAACAAGCCGTATCAGGAATATTTAATCCGCATAGAACAAGTTCGCGCAAACCAGGCTGTCGGCATTGAACAGGCAAAAAATTTGGGCAAGGCTCAAATAAAAGTCATTGCGAATGCGGGCGATATTGATTCCGGCGTAAATTCGGTAAGGGAAGTCTTTTCCCCTAAAGGCGGCACCGCGATAGGCGGTATGCTCGAAGCTTTGGCAAATACCGATACGGGCAAGGCTCTCATAAAGCAATTTCTTGACAAATCGTCTTCGGAAAATCCAAAAGCTTCAAAATAGGTCGGATTAAATTGCTTTATACAATTTAATCCGAAGCGCATTTTTTTATCTCCTTCTTAAAAAAAATTTTTTTTAATGCGTGAGATTTTTTTTGTTTTTGCGAATTACTTGTATAACACTCTAAAAACAGGAAGGCAATTATGACAAAAAAAATAAAAATCGCAATAATATCGGCATTGTTTTTGGCGGGAATATATTCTTTCGCCCAGCAGGTTTATACATACCATTGCATTCGGTGCGGCAAGATATTGCAATCGACAAACTCTCTTTCTCCAAAATGTTGCGGATTTTATATATCAAAAAAATAAAACCGAACAGAGGCGGAGGCTTTAATCGCCTCCGTTTTTTTATCTTTTAGTTTTTTTTTAAGAAAAACAAATTTCAAATTTTTTTTGATTTTATTTGCCGTCGCTTTGTATTTATATTTTTTAAATTTATTTAAGTAAAATTTTAAATTTCCGACATATGACAATTTTTTTTAAACGATTGTTTCTCATCTTATCATCAGCTGTTTTTTCCTTGCAGGCTGCCGCGCAAAATTCAAACCAATTAAGCGGCGTTGTGAAAATCGAAGCCGTTTCCTGTTCGCCCGACTTCTTTTCTCCATGGCGCACGGGTGAACAGAGTGCCGCAAGCGGAAGCGGCGTCGTGATAGAAGGCAACTATATTTTGACAAACTCGCACAATATTGCCGACGCGACTTACATCGCAGTTGAACGCGAGCAAAACGGAATTCCCGTGCCTGCAAAAGTAAAAGCAGTCAACCACCAGTGCGACCTCGCCTTGCTCGAAGTCGAAGACAAGTCTTTTTTTGACGGAATTAAACCTTTTGAAATCGGCAATACGCCTCCCGCACAAACTCCTGTCTTTGTTGTGGGCTATCCGATGGGCGGAGACGGCATTTCGGTGACGCAGGGGATTATTTCAAGAATCGAGTCAATGCAATACGCCCAATATCCGTACATGAATCATATCGCAGCCCAACTTGACGCCGCTATAAATCCGGGGAACAGCGGAGGCCCCATTCTCTTTAAAAACAAAATAGTAGGCATTGCATTCCAGGGCTTCAAAGAGGGGGAGGGGCTGGGATACATGATTCATACCGACATCATAAAACACTTTTTAAGCGAAGTAAAATCCGGAGAAATAAAAGGGTTTGGCAGTTTGTGCATAACATACCAAACATTGCAGTCGGCGGATACCAGAAGATTTTTGAAGATGAAAAAACATCATAGCGGGGTTATGATTGTGGAAACTTTCGCGAATGCCGATTTAAATTTGAAAGAGGGAGATGTGATTTTATCGATTGACGGATTTAAAATTTTAAACAACGGAAATGTAGTTGCCGAAAGCGGAGAAAATGTTTCATTCGGCGTCATAACCGACCGCAAGCGCCTTGGCGACACCGTGAAATTGCGCCTGCTAAGAGACGGCAAAGAGCTTGAAGCCGATGTGGAACTTAAAGCCGCAATGCATAAAATTGCGCCGCACTACTACAACAAATCGCCCGAATACCTGCTTGTCGGCGGTTTTGTGTTTACGAAACTTTCGCTAAGCCTTCTCGACGAATATCGGAGAGTGCCCGATGAAATGTCGGTTCTTTTCTCAAAGACAAACTCCGACGCCGACGAAGAAACGATAATTCTTGCGCAAACTTTGGGCGACGTGTCAACCGAAGGCTACAAGGGAGTCGGAAACTTGATTTTAAAATCCGTAAACGGCAAAAAAGTGAAAAACCTGAAAGAGCTTGCTAAAATGTACGATTTGCAAAACGAAGGCTTTTTCATCATGGAAAGCAATAACGGAATAAAAATAATCGTTGACATAAAAAATCTGAAAGACTCCCTGCCGCGAATAATGAAAAACTACAAAATTTCTTCCGACAGAAATTTATAAATGCATTCTGCCATTTTTAATCTTGTTATTCATTTATCTAAATATAAAATTTAGAAGAAATGAAAAAGTTTTTGATATTTTGGATATTTATTTATATATTTACCGCATTTGCATCAGGGAAAAAGTCGTTTAATTTTGCGTATTTTGACAAAATGCTCGAAGTTTCAAACGGTGATAGTTTTTTAGTTTCACCGCTTTTATTTTCCGACCATCTTGAAATTCTTTCCAAATTTGCAAGTGGCAAAGCTCTGAAAGAATTGGAAGCCCTTTTTAATTCCTATGAGTTTTTCGAATACAATCCCTCTCAAATTATCATAAAAGATCATGGTAGTAGAATAAATTTCATAGATAAGAGAGTTGCGATTTTTGCCTCTGAAGACTTTTTTAAAAAGATAAAAGACCTCGATATTATTGATTCGGTTTTTAGTAAAATCAATCATGTAGAAAATTTGTCTGAAAACCAAACAGAACAAATAAATAATCTCATTGAAAAACATACGCTTGGCATGGGCGAGAAAATCGACATAAATCTTCCTACTGAAAAACTCGATTTGCTCCTGTTTAGCAATTTATATTTAAAATGTTTTTGGGAGAGAGTTTATGATAGAAGCAAAAAAATGATGTTTTATCGTTCGGTAAGCGATGCATTGAATGTGGAATTTTTGTATAAAGATATTCATTCTTTTTACTTCGAAAACGAAAAGTTTATATTTGTATTCGACAATTTTTTTGATTCAGGCGGTGTGCTTTTTGCAAAGCCAAAAAACGGTTATTCTTTCAGAGACTTAACCGAAGGAGAATTTGACGAATTCTTCCACAAGGCAACAAGAAAAAAGTTGCGTATTAAAATGCCTGCTTTTGAAATTTTCACAAAAGAAAAAGACAGTATAGAGGCCATCTCAAAGTTAGGGGTAAAGGATATATTTTCTCTCAATGCGGAACTCGTTTTGGGGCTAAAAAACTTTGTGCAAACAAATTCACAAAATAAGATACGTTTTGATAGAAATGGTGTAGTTGCAAGTGCAACAAATTTATATACAAGCATTTTCGGTGGAGGGAAAAAACCTGATGTTTTCTCTCTAAACGAACCTTTTGCCTTCTTTGTAATTGGCTTTAATGAATATTATCGCAAATTTGACATTAAATCGCTTTCTTGCAAAAACATAATATTAGAAGGCGTTTTTACGGGAAAGGGAGATGTAAAGTTTTTACAGTATGATGATTAAATTTCAAATTGAGCCAATCCTTGAAACATAACGCAAAAAAAAGCGGGGCATTTGCTCCGCTTTTTTGTTTGGAATTATTTTGCAAGGAACGGCTTAAAGCGCGCCCACGGCCTGTTTTGCCTTTGCGACGGCGTAGTCGCGGTTCATTTTCGCAATCATATCCAAAGTGATGCCTTTGGGGCATACGCCTTGGCATTCGCCGTAGTTTGTGCAGTTGCCAAATCCCAGTTCGTTCATTTTTTCAACCATTGCAATTACGCGCCTGTCTTTTTCGGGCGCACCCTGGGGCAAGTAGTTGAGGTGGGAGACTTTAGCCGACGTAAAGAGCATTGCGGCGGCGTTCGGGCATGCAGCAACGCATGCGCCGCAACCGATGCACTGTGCGGCGTCCATTGACTTGTCGGAAATTTCCTTTGATATGGGAATTGCGTTTGCGTCTTGGGGCGCGCCCGTGCGGATTGAAATAAATCCGCCTGCCTGCTGGATTTGCTCGAATGCGTCGCGCGACACAACCAAGTC
The DNA here is from genome assembly GCF_033971905.1 of Intestinicryptomonas porci. Lineage (NCBI taxonomy): Bacteria > Pseudomonadati > Verrucomicrobiota > Opitutia > Opitutales > Intestinicryptomonadaceae > Intestinicryptomonas > Intestinicryptomonas porci. The sequence continues at coordinate 164,639 of NZ_JALBUT010000004.1, read as the reverse complement.
TTGCTTGACAGGGAAGGGACCCGCTCTCCAAGGTTCAACGACGATAGTGTCGCCGTCTTTGAACTTGCGCATATGGAGCTGGCAAACTGTTGTTTTGCGTTCGGGGCCGTGCGGAATGCCGTTAATTGTCATTGAGCACATACCGCAGATGCCTTCGCGGCAGTCGTGGTCGAAAACGATGGCTTCTTTGCCTTCCGCCACGAGGCGTTCGTTAAGAATGTCGAACATTTCCAAAAACGACGTGTCTTCGTGGATGTCGTCAACAACGTAATTTTCAAAATGTCCTTTCGATTCGGCGTTTTTTTGTCTCCAAACTTTTAAATTTATTTTCATGATGATACACCTCTTTATTATTTGTACGATCTTACGACAGGTTTAACTTCTTCATGCAGAATTTCTTCCTGATGGCGGACAGGCTTGTTGCCAAAGCCCGTGTATTCCCAAACAGCCGCGTGCGAGAAGTTTGCATCGTCGCGCTTTGCTTCGCCTTTTTGGTCGCCTTCTGTGTACTGGTATTCTTCGCGGAAGTGCGCGCCGCAGCTTTCTCTGCGTTCGAGAGCGTCGAGGCAGAGGACTTCGGCAAATTCCATAAAGTCCGCCGTACGGATTGCGCGTTCAAGCTCGGTATTAATGCAGTTTGCGTCTCCGACGACCTTTACGCCTTTCCAGAAGTCTTCGCGGATTTGCGGAATCAATTCCAAAGCCTTTTTAAGACCCGCTTCGTTTCTGCCCATGCCGCAGTATTCCCACATAATCTTTCCAAGTTCCTGATGGTAGTGGCGCGGGCTTTTTGAACCGCTCTTTGTGAGGAATTTTTCAATTCTGTCCTTTACCGACTTTTCGGCTTCCTTGAACGCTTCGCCGTCTGTCGAAGGCTTGCCTGCGCCTGTGCGGGCGAGGTAGTTCGGAAGAGTGTAGGGGATCACGAAGTAGCCGTCCGAAAGACCCTGCATGAGCGCGGACGCTCCCAAGCGGTTTGCGCCGTGGTCGGAGAAGTTCGCTTCGCCCAAGACGAATAGTCCCGGAATCGTGCTTTGGAGTTCGTAGTCAACCCACAAGCCGCCCATTGTATAGTGCGATGCGGGGTAAATGCGCATCGGGCGTTCGTATGCGTTTTCGCCTGTGATGCGTTCGTACATTTCAAATAGGTTGCCGTATCTTTCTTCGATGGCTTTTTTGCCGTCGCGTTTGATTGCCGTCGCGAAATCGAGATATACGCCGCGGCGTTCGCCGCCAACGACATTGCCTACGCCTCTGCCGTCGTCGCAGGCTTCCTTTGCCGCGCGGGAAGAAATGTCGCGAGGAGCAAGATTGCCGAAAGACGGATATTTTCTTTCGAGGTAGTAGTCTCTGTCTTCCTCTTTAATTTCGTTCGGATTTTTGCCGCAATTTTCCTTTGACTTGGGAACCCAAATTCTGCCGTCGTTTCTCAAAGATTCGCTCATCAAAGTGAGCTTGCTCTGCTGTTCGCCGTGGACGGGAATGCAGGTCGGGTGGATTTGCGTAAAGCAGGGGTTTGCAAAGCCCGCGCCCTTTCTGTAGCAGTTGAAAGCCGCGGAAACAGAGCACCCCTGTGCGTTTGTCGAAAGGTAGAATACGTTGCCGTAGCCGCCCGTGCAGAGCAAAACCGCGTCTGCCGAGAAAGACTTGATTTCGCCCGTTACCAAGTTGCGGCAAACGATGCCCTTTGCGTGTCCGTCAACAATCACAAGCTCCATCATTTCCTGGCGTGTGTACATCTTGACCTTGCCAAGACCGATTTGGCGAACCAATGCGGAATACGCGCCCAAGAGAAGCTGCTGACCCGTTTGACCGCGGGCGTAGAATGTGCGGCTGACCTGCGCGCCGCCGAAAGAGCGGTTTGCGAGAAGACCGCCGTATTCGCGCGCAAACGGAACGCCTTGCGCCACGCACTGGTCGATGATGTTGTTCGACACTTGCGCCAAGCGGTAAACATTGGCTTCGCGCGAGCGGAAGTCGCCTCCCTTTACGGTGTCGTAGAAGAGGCGGTAAATAGAGTCGCCGTCGTTCTGGTAATTCTTTGCGGCATTGATGCCGCCCTGGGCTGCGATTGAGTGCGCCCTGCGCGGAGAGTCCTGATAGCAGAAGCAGGAAACGTTGTAGCCCTGTTCCGCCAATGTAGCCGCCGCGCTTGCGCCTGCAAGACCCGAACCGACCACTATTACATGGTACTTTCTGCGGTTTGCGGGGTTTACGAGCTTGGCGTGGAATTTGTAGTTATCCCACTTTTCCGAAATTTTCCCCTCGGGAATTTTTGAATCCAAATTGAAACTCATATAAAATCTTTCTTATTTTGCAGGGTTAGCCTTGTCGCAAGATTTGCATTCAAGGAACTTGTAGTCGATAAAGATTGGCTTGCCTTCCGCCTTCGGTGCGAGTTCTTCATATTGCTTTACGACTTCCTTGACGGGCAAAATTTGGCAGGGAGTGAATTTTGAAACCAAAACGGAGAGGGGGGCGATTGAAAATCCGCCGAAAATCACAACGGCGTAAATCAAAGCCACTGCATTTAGCTTGTATCTTACCTGTTCGTTTCTGAGACCTACCGACTGGAACATTGAAGAAACGGCGTGGACCAAGTGAAAACCGATTGCGAACATCGCAACGATGTAGCCCAAGCTTACCCATACGTTGTTAAAGCCCAAAATTACCATTGCGTAAACGTCGTGCAAAGTTTTGCCTTCGTACATTCCGGAACCGCAAACCCAGTCGAGCGACTTAAATTCGGGGTTCAAGCAAAGAACTGTGTAGTGCAGAATGTGCACTACGGCAAACAGCAATATTACTGTCCCAGTATAAATCATTGTTTTTGCCGCCGCGGACGAAACAACCGACTGCTTTACTGCGTAGGTTTGAGGGCGCGCCTTCTTGTTTTCCATTACGAGCAGATATGCCATTGCAAAGTGGATTACAAGGCACAAACCAAGCCCGAGGCGGAATCCCCACAGTATTTCCCAGGGGAGAGTCTGCAAGAAGTTTGCATAAGCGTTAATTGCGTGCGGGCCGCCTTCCAACACTTGGAGATTGCCAAGCATGTGGATGAGTAAAAACGACGCCAACGCAAAACCGGTAATTGCCATCACGAATTTCTTTATAAGCGACGACGACAGGGTTTTTGTTAGGTTAGACATAGTGCTGTTATTTTTACTTTGATAATAAATGTAGCTTTTAAAGAATCAGACTTTGCATTTTTTTATAAAAACATTCAATCTTTTTTTTCCGAACAGCTTTAAATTTACCCCGAATTGATTACTTCTTGACAAGTTGCCAAAAATCCCCGACATTTTTTTGAAACTCGGTTCGGACGTCCCGAATTGGGGTGCTTTTTTATTGGAACGCAAGGGCGGGGCGCCGTTTGCCGAAAAGAAAGGGAACTGCATGCTTAAAACATTTGAAATTGTTGACGGCAAAATAACAGAATCGCCGAATGGCGCAATATTCTCCTACATATCCCCGACGGAAGAAGAGAAGCGGTATCTTGTGGACACTTGCCAAATCGACCCGCACTCGCTGAATTCCGCCCTTGACCCCGACGAGATTTCGCGCGTTGAGTTTGAGGATAACCACATAGCCATAATTTTAAAGCAGCCGCGCAACTATTCGGCGGAAGACTTGCTTGGCTTTGGCGTGACATCGGTCGGCATATTCTTGTTTGACGACAAAATGATTATCGTGCAACCCGAGGAAAATCCGCTTTTCGAGTACGGCAGGGGGGCTTTGAGGGCGCGTTCTTTAAGGGGAGTGATTTTAAGAATTTTACACCATGCAACAAACCACTTCCTTGAACATTTGAAAATCATACGATTGATTTCCGCAAGGATAGAAAAAGATATCGAGTTTTCGGTTTCAAACCACCACTTGACGGAAATGTTCGTCCTTTCCAAAAGCTTGACCTACTATGAGAGCGCGACGACCGCAAACAAGGTTCTGCTTGCAAAACTCGTGCGCGACACTGAAAAAATAGGGTTTTCGGAAACCGAAAGCGAACTGCTTGAAGATATCATTGTCGAAAACAACCAATGCGTGCGAATGACTGAAATATACACGAACATTCTCGTTGGAATGAGCGATGCGAGAGGTTCCATTGTAAGCAACAACCTCTCAGTGCTTATGAAACAGCTCGCGGTCATAAACATCATTTTTCTGCCCTTAAACGTCATTGTAGGGCTTGGAGGAATGAGCGAATTTACAATGATGACGCAGGGCGTCTGGTGGGGGCACACATACAGCGCAATGACGCTTCTTCTCGTGCTTTTGGCATACGGCACGTATTATTTCTTGAAAAAGGTAAACCTTTCAAAATCTGACGACGAATTTTAAATTAAAACACATATGAAAATAAAAGCATTCAAAGGATTAAGACCAAAAGACGGCTTGGCAAAAGACATCGCAAGCCTTCCGTACGACGTTGTAAATTTCAAGCAGGCGTGCAAGGAAGCCGAAGGCAAGCCGCTAAGCTTTATGCGCGTTGTCCGCAGCGAGCTTGAACTCGACCCGAATATCGACCCTTATACTCAGGCGGTTTACGACCATGCGAAGGAAAATTTTGAAAAACTCGTAAAAAACGGGTATTTAATCAGGGAAGACGCCCCATCAATGTACCTATACCGCCAGCAGATGGGAAGCCATTCCCAAACAGGCATCGTCGCGACTTTCAGCGCGCAAGATTACGATGCGGATGTCATCAAAAAGCATGAAAAAACCCGCAAGGCGAAAGAGGACGACCGCTACAATTTGACCCGCACTCTGCGCGTCAACACGGGTCCCGTTTTCCTCACGGTAAAAGACGGCACAAAACTCGACGAAATCGTGGAAAACAAAAAGGACGAAGACGCCTTGTTTGACTTTGTCGCAGACGATGGCATACGCCACAGCGTTTGGAAAATTTCAGATCCGAAACTTTTGAATGAAATCGTTGAAGTTTTCGACAAAATCCCGTGCGCATATGTCGCCGACGGACATCACAGAAGCGCGTCAAACGCGCGTTGCGCCCGCGATCTTGCAAAAGAGAACCCCAATCATTCGGGTGATGAAGACTACAACTGGTTCTTGTCGGTTTGCTTCCCCGCAGGACAGCTTAAAATTCTTCCCTACAACCGAGTTGTGAAGGATTTGGCGGGCAGAACACCCGAAGAATTTTTGGCGGAGCTTAAAAAGGTTTGCGAAGTTTCAAAAACATCTGAAAAAGAGCCGAAATCGCCCACAAACGTGAACATGTATTTGGACGGCGAGTGGTATGCGCTCGCATTCGGTTCGACTGACGGGTTGGACGCTGTTGAGTCTTTGGACGTGTCGCTTCTCCAAAACAGGGTGCTTTCTCCGCTTCTTGGCATCGGAGACCCGCGCACAGACGAAAGAATTGACTTTGTAGGCGGCATAAAGGGAGTAAAGGAGCTTGAACGCCTTGTCGATAGCGGAGAATTCAAAGTTGCGTTTTCGATGTATCCCACAACCGTCGAACAGCTCATGGCGATTGCCGATGCGGGTCAGATTATGCCTCCAAAATCCACTTGGTTTGAACCGAAATTGCGCTCGGGCCTGTTTGTCCATACATTCTAAAAGCCATGTTTTTCTTTCCAAAACCAAAATCGGTTGAAATCCGCGAGGGAGAATTTTTGCCCTTGAAGCAGGGCGATGTCATTCTCTCTCCCGCCGGAATTCCGCAGGGCGCAAAAGTAAAGCTTGATTTGACATATCCCGTACCCTGCAAAGAGGCGTACGAACTCGATGTTTCAAAAGACGGCATAACCATCAGAACTTCGGGTGAAGAGGGCGCGCGCATGGCATTTCAAACCTTGCGCCAGGCGATAGCGCAAGGCTCTAAAGAGGGCGTGCAATGCCTAAAAATCGTTGACGAGCCAACGCTTAAAATTCGCGGTTTTATGCTTGATATAAGCAGGTGTAAAGTCCCGACGATGCAAACTCTTGCCTACCTTGTGGATTTGCTTTCGCTTTTCAAGTTCAACAGGCTCGAGCTTTATACAGAGCATACTTTCGCTTTTCAAAACCACGAGCTTGTTTGGGGCGACAGCACTCCGATGACTCCCCAGCAATATAAAATTTTAGACGCTCTTTGCGCCCGCGCGAACATCGAGCTTGTCCCGAATTTGAACAGCTTGGGGCATATGGACAGATGGCTTCGCTATCCCGAATACCAACATCTTGCCGAATGCGAGGCTCCGTTTATCGACCCTATGGGCAACGAACGCCCGTATCCCACAACCCTTTATCCGTCAAAAGAATCTCTCGATTTCATCGGCTCTCTTTACGACGACTTTTTGCCGAACTTCACATCCAAAAACTTCAATGCGGGGTGCGACGAGCCGTGGGAATTTGGAACGGGAAGATCGAAGGAAGAATGCGATAAAATCGGCAAATACAAGGTTTACGCAAACTATGTGAAAGAACTTTCAAAACTTGCCAAAAACCACGGCAAGAGAATTCACATTTGGGCTGACGTAATCTTGGAAGAGCCTGAATTTGCAAAAGAGCTTCCCGAAGACTTGGTTGCGCTTCTCTGGGGGTATTATCCCGACAGCCCCATAGACGAAGAGGCTAAAATTCTGCACGACCAAAAACGCGACTTCATCGTGGTTGGCGGAACAAATACTTGGAACAGTTTTGCAATACGCCTTGATACAGCCTATCAAAACGTAAAAGACGTTTGCTCTTCCGCGAAAAAATGGGGGGCAATGGGCGCAATGCTCACAAACTGGGGCGACAACGGCAACCATCAGGCTTGGTGCGCGATGTGGCTTGCGGTTTTGGCGTTCGCCCAATCTGCATGGGGCGATGATTTTGAAGAAGCCGATGTCTGCAAGGCGGCTGATATGTTTGTATTCCAAGACCCGACCGGAAACATGTCAAAAGCCCTTACAGAACTTGGCAGGTGCGATCCCGCAAAGAAATTGCATTCGCTTCATAACAAACTTTTCTTTGCCGACTCAAAGAAAATTGCGGAGCTTAAAGAGCAGGGCGCGGAAGAACATTTTAAATCTATGTTTGAAGGCGCAAACAAGGCGATAGAATTTCTCTCAAAGGCGGAGCCTCACAGCCCCGATGCCGAAGTTTGCAAGGGTGAAATCGCGCTTGCCGCAGACCTTATAAAATGGACGGTTGCAAGGGCAAGCGACGATGAAAAAATCCAAAGCTTGAACTTGCGAAAAACCCTCAAAGTTATGCGCTCTCAATACGAGCAAATTTGGCTTGCGCGCGCAAGAATCGGCGGTCTTTTTGAAAGCTCAATGAGGGCATTTGCAAACCGCACGGAAGAATAGGGGTTCGCTAAAAAAATCAAAAAACTTCGGACTTTGCAAATATCCGAAGTTTTTTTTGCGTGCATATTTTGTAGAAAATTCCAAATATGGAAACGTCAGGCAAGCTTGCTTTTTTATAATTAACTACTTTTTTCTAATAATGTCTGTTATCGGACAATATCCGTAAATTGCGCTCGCGAAAAGCGCAAAAACCAAAGCCAATATCAGAAAACTAAAAATTCCCGAAAATGCGTTTGAAAAGACAATCCAAGATAGAACAAAACAAACGGCAATCCTCACGGAACGCGAAAAAATGTTCATGTTTGAACGCGCGGAATTTTCAGTTTTTACATTCCTAAAAATTAAATTGTCGAGAGAAAACTTTCCGCCGCCCGAAACCATTAAGAACGCATACATGCCCAAAAACAATATCGGCAGAGCTTTCACGAAAAAAGGATCGAAAAAATGGAATTTTGTGGCGACCGCCATATTTATAAAAAGCACAAACGCGGCAAATCTTGTCTGTAAGCCCAAAATCAACATTGCGGCACATCCAATCTGGGCAAAAAGCGTAAGCCAAAGCGAAGGCAACATGCCAATGCCAATCGGGTCATTGAAAAAATTTACGGAAAGCTCGCCATAGTTTTGAATTTTCGACCAGCCGTAAGGCAACATCATAATTCCCGCAAAAATTCTAAAAATTGAAACCGCCGCCGATTGAGCGTCCGAACTTGCGGGAATGTTCTTGAAGAAACAAATTAAAAATTCGCTTAACTTTTTCATATTCTAAAATTCTTGCAATAAATACTGTTAAATTACAATTCTTAAATTTAAAATTCCCAAGATAAATCAAAGATTATGGCACGCAAAATAAATGCCTTTAAACAATATTTCTCACAAACAAACATATTGATAGCCAAATAATTAACAATCCGAATTTGTCGCACAATATATATTATGTCTAATGAGTTAAAACGAGATTGAAACGTTGGTATTGCACGCCTTGATAAAATAAGTATTCCGGTTAATCATAATATTTGCCTGTTTTGGCTTGCGTAAATTGCGGATAAAGGCTGAATCTATAATCTGTCATGAATAAAATTGAGGTAAAAAGCAATTCGGACAAAATTTATCCGCAATTTAAAAGGTTGTATGAAGAAAGTTTTCCCCTTGCCGAACAGCGGACTGAATTTCAGCAAAAAATGGCATTTGAAAGCGAAAGGTACCACTTGATTTGCCATGAAGAAAACAATGTGCTTGCAGGCTTTATTTCGTATTGGGATTTCGACAATTTTATATACATAGAACATTTTGCCGTAAATAAAGATTTGCGCGGACGCGGATATGGTTTTAAGATTATGGAAGAATTCAAGTCTGCAACCGATAAAATACTCGTTCTTGAAATAGATAAAATTACGGATGCGCAATCGGCCGCAAGATTGCGTTTTTATAAAAAATGCGGTTTCTTTGAAAATCCCCATAAACATTCACACCCGGGATATGGGTATGGGCTTGGAGAATGCCCCATGCTCATTTTAAGCACTCAGCGGCAGATAACTTCTAAAGAGTATGCTAAATTTTATTCCGATTTAAAAAATTTGGCAATGCGCCATTAGCAGAATAGTTTTTGCGTTCCCCAAAGCATAAAATTTTCCATAAGGGATTTTTATGCGCTTTATATGGCGGAATTTTATTATTGCATTGTTAATGGGTGTTATTTAAAAAGATTTTTTATGCCCATTAAAATTAAAGGATTTAAAATTTTTGAAGGAGCGTCGCCGGATGTTTCGTTTTTGCCGATGCTTGCAAGGCGCAAGCTTGACCTAACGGGCAAAATCGTTTTTCAATTGGCGAATGCCCTTGCGGGCGGCAAAAGCGGCTACAAGTCTGTTTTTGCATCGAGATACGGCTGTTTGAACGACTGCATTAAGCTTTTCGACTCCTTAAACTCGGGTATGGGCGTTTCTCCGAACGGTTTTTCTTCTTCGGTGCACAATTTCCCGATGGGTATGTTTTCGATTGTTGAAAAGAACAAGTCTCCCTACACTGCCATTGCCGCGGGCGAAAATTCTCTCGAAGCGGGATTGGTTGAAGCCTTTTTGGAAACGGGCAAAGTTTTGTTTGTATATGCACAGGAGCCGCTGCTTGATATGATTGACGGCGAAAGTGCGCCGCCTTGCGGGCTGGCGTTTTATTGTGAAAATTGCGAAAGCGGCGAAATTTGCGTCGAATTCGGCAATTTTTCGGTAGAGCCGATGAGTTTTGAAAAATTAAAATGCTTTTTTGAAAACGGCGGAGAAATTTGCGGCAAATTTTTGAAATTAAAATCGGCAGTATGACGTTCTTGCGTTCAGTTTTAACCGCAATATTCTTTGCATTGTTCGGAGTCGGCGGCTTTTTGATGGGGATAGTGGTTGTTCCCGTTGCCATGCTGTTTTCAAAGGAACATGCAATATCTGCGTTAAGGTTGTCGTGGAAATTTTTTGTCGGCGGATTGGAGTTTTTCCGTTTGATAAAGCTTGAAAAGAAAAATTTGAACTCTTCGCACAGGGGAGTTGTAATTGCCGCAAACCACCCCACTCTGCTTGACATCGTGTTTTTGATGAGCTCCTATGAAAACTCGGTTTGCATCGTAAAAGAGTCTCTTCTTCGCAATATTTTGCTTAGGCCTATTGTAAGGAGCATATTTATTCCCACAAAGGAGTTCGATATTTCATCAATCGACAAGGCGGCGGACGCGATAAGAAGCGGAATAAATGTCATAATTTTCCCAGAAGGCACGCGCAGCGACAATCCCCGCAAAAAAGTGCATTCGGGAGCCGCGCGGATTGCGATAAAAACAGCCTGCCACGTCATTCCCGTGCGCATAACTTGCGACCCTTTGATTTTGGGGAAGACCTCCAATCCGCTGAGCGTTTCAAACCGCACAGTGAAGTTTGCGCTTCAAGAATTTGCCCCAATCTTTCCGGAAGCAAACCCCGATTTAAGCAACGCGAAAAAGTCGAGGATTTTGACTTCAAAAATATCGGAAATTTTAAAAATATAACAACTTATGGATAAAAAAGAAATATCTGAACAAGTAAAAGAGCTAATCATAACCGCTCTAAATTTGGAAGACATGTCGCCCGACGACATAGAGCAGACAGCCCCGCTTTTCAAGGACGGACTGGGCTTGGACTCTATAGACGCCTTGGAGTTGGGAATGGAAATCAAAAAAAAGTTCGGCGTTACGTTTTCTGAATTTGAAGACAACAGCGAAATATTCTTTTCGGTGGATACGATAGCCGACTACATCATAAAAAATTTATCAACCCAAACAAAATAAAAACATGGCAACAAGAGAAGAAATTGCAAATTCTATAAAAGACATTCTTTCCGAAGAGTTTGAATGCGAAAAAAGCTCTATAAGCGACTCCACGAACCTGTTTACGGAACTTGATTTGGATTCGATAGACGCGGTCGATTTGGTGGTGCGCTTGCAGCAAAAGACAAAAAAGCGCGTAAATCCGGAAGATTTCAAGAAAATCAGAACGTTTGGCGAAGTGGTCGATATTGTCGAAAAGCTTGTGAATGAAAAGTAGCGCGCCAGTAAAAGCCATTGCGGCCGCCGTCGTTGCATGCTATCCGTTTGCGGTTTTCTTCGCGATAAAAAGCGGATGCGGCGAAGCGGCGGTTGCCGTTTTGACTATCGCGGTGTTGCTTGGCTTTTTCATAAACCGCCAAAAAATCCTGCTTGTTGGCGGGATTTCGGTCATCGCGCTTTCGGCGGTTCTTGGCAGGGCGGAGTTGGTCAAGTTCTATCCCGTTGTGATGAATTTCACCGTAATGGCAGTATTTGCGCTTTCGCTTAAAAAAAAGCCTCTCGTTCAGATTATCGGCGAAAAAATGCGCGGAGCACTCCCCCAAAAGGGGGTAGAATACGCGCGCAAGGCGACTTTCGCCTGGGCGGTGTTTATGTTTTTCCTCGCCATGTGTTCTCTTGCGACCGTTTTTATGTCGAATGAAGTTTGGGCGGCATTCAACGGATTTTTGTCTTACATTTTAATTGTGCTCATGTTTTTTTTCGAATACCTGGCGCGTAGAAAGGCTTTAAAAGATGTTTGTTAGCCCCGAAAATTTCTTTACGGAAAATGTTTCAGACTTTGCCGCTTTCAAGCTTGAAAAAGGTTCGGTTTCGTTTGGGCAAATGAAAAAAGACGTTGCAAGATACGCTTCGCATTTCGCAGGGAGCAAACATGAAGATTTTGTATTGTACGTCGAAGGCGACGCCGTTTTGTTTGCAACGCTTTTCTTTGCGCTCTTGCAGGCAAAAAAGCGTGTCATGCTTCCATCTTCCGAAAAGATGGCGGAAGATTTTTCAAAAAGCGAAAATCTGCCCGTAATAACCAACAAGAAAACGCTTTCTGCAAATTTATTCGACATTCCCAAAGACCTTCCCGAATGCGAATTCGATTTTATAAATATGCGCGAAAGCAGGGTGTGCTTTTTTACGTCGGGCTCCACATCCGCGCCCAAGATGATTGAAAAAACCTTCGCAACTCTAAGCGATGAAACTAAAAACAGCGCAAGTATCATGGGGCGTTTTGAAGACTGCGCGGTGGTTTCGACTTGCGAGCCTTTCCATTTGTATGGAATGCTTTGGAGGCTTCTTTATCCGATGTCGCTAAAAATGCCCGCGCATTCAATAACGATAAGAGATCCTGAAACACTTATTGCAATTCAAAAGCAAAATCAGAAAGTCTTGTTTATAACAACGCCGTCTTTCATCGAAGCTGTCGCAAGGCACCGCGAGCTTTACGATTTCCCGCAAAATGTGGCTGCAATCACGACAAGCGGCGGGCTTTTGAAAGAAAAGGCATGCGCCGATGCAAAGGAAATTTGGGGCGCAATTCCCACGGAGATTTTCGGAAGCACCGAAAGCGGCGGCATTGCAAGCAGAAACAGAGGCGTTTCCGATTCTTGGAGCGTTTTTGGGGAAGTTGAAATCGGCATTGACGCTCGGGGATGCCTGCTCGCCAAATCCCCCTACGCGCTCGGCGGAGAATTTCAGACGAACGACATCGTGGAAATTTTTTGCGGCGGAAGAAAATTTAATTTTTTCGGGCGCATAGACAGGCTCGTTAAAATCGGCGAAACACAGCTTAATATTCCCGATATGGAAAATGCGGTTTTGGCGCACGAATTTGTCGAAAACTGCCATGTGGATTTTGATGGCAATGCGCTTAGGGCGCTTATTGTTTTAAATTCCGAAGGCAGGCGGTTTTTTATGGAAAACGGTCGCCTGAAACTTCTAAGCGAAATAAACAGGCGCGTAAAAGAAAGTTTCTACTCCAAATTTTCTCTCCGAAAAATAAAGGTTGTAAATTCAATTCCGACGAACGCTCAGGGCAAAATTTTAAAGGGCGAAATTAAAAAAAATTTTAATTTGAAGACGGAAGAGCCAATAATTTGCGACATAAAAAAACACGACTTTGGCGCGGATATGGAAATATTTTTTGCCGCCGAGAGCGCGTATTTTAACGGACATTTCTCGATGGCAAAAATTTTGCCGGGGGCTATCCAGCTCCACTTTGCCATTAACTTTGCAAAAAAGCTTTTTGACAAAACCGATTATCCCAAGCGTGTAAAAAGGCTGAAATTTTCAAACATAATAAGACCGCGCGAAATTGTCTTGCTTTCAATAAAAAACGGGGAAAATTCCTGCACGTTTTCCTATTCAAAACAAGGGCTTCCCTGTTCTTCGGGAGTTTTGGAATTTTGAAAAATGCATAATCTTGCAATAGTAGTTCCCATTTTCAACCATGCAGAACAGTTTAAGGAGTTTTTGCCTAAACTGCTGTCGCTCGGCGCACCCGTGATACTCGTCGATGACGGAAGCCGCGAAGCCAATGAGATTGAAAGCCTCGCAAAAGAAAACGGGCTTATTTTTGCAAAAAATGAAAAAAATCTCGGAAAGGGAGCCGCTTTTTGCCGCGGCGCAGAAAAAGCGCGCGAGCTTGGTTTTACGCATGTATTCCAAATAGATGCGGACGGACAGCACGGCATTGGCTCATTTGAAGACTTCAAAAAGGCGTCGGTGGAAAATCCAGATGCCGTTATAAACGGATGCCCTGTTTACGAAAATGCTCCCGCTTCGAGGTTTTACGGAAGGAAAATTACGAATTTCTGGGTTGCCCTTGAAGTTCCGGGGGTAAAAATACGCGACGCCATGTGCGGATTTAGGATTTATCCACTGAAGAAAGTTTCAGAGGTTATGCATAGCCTTAAATTTGCGCGGATGGGCTTTGATATCGAAATCATCGTCCGCCTTGCGCGGGCGGGATGCCAAATAATAAACATGGATGTAGCTGTAAAGTATCCCGAAAACGGAGCGTCGAATTTCAGAATGATAAAAGACAACGCGTCGATTTCCGCACTGCATGCCCTGCTCTGCGCCGAAGGGATTTTTAAATTTTTAAAAGAGAAAATTTTTATATGGAAGCGTCGGTAAAAATAAAAGTTCCGTTTTACGATCTCGACCCAATGCAGGTGGTTTGGCACGGAAACTATATAAAATATTTTGAAAAGGCAAGATGCGCCCTGCTCGAAAAAATCGGGCTTGACTACCGCGAAATGGAAAGGCTCGGATACGCTTTCCCTGTGGTCAAGATGAGCGTAAAATACATAAGCCCTTCTGAGTTCGGACAGGAGCTTTCAGTATCTGCAAAGATTGTTCCGAGCGAAAATTTCCTGCACATAAAATACATCGCAAAAGATTTCAAAAGCGGCGAAAAAATATGCTCGGCAGAAACAAAACAGATGTGCGTAAACATTAAATCAAAGACATCATGCTTTGAACTGCCCGCAAAAATAAAAGAACGGATTTTACAATGAAATTTTTATTGACGCTCTTATTGACATTTTTCTTGGCGCAAGCTTTCGCCGCTGAAATCCCCGCGAGGCTTCAAAAACTTGCCGCCGATAAAAAGCTTGCCATCGGTTCTTTTGTTCTTGAAAAGGAAATGCCCGATATTGGCGTGAGCGTAAAAAGCATAGGCGTTTTTCGCTTTGAGCATGGAGTCGGCATTACATGGAAAAATCTTTCGCCAAACGAATTTACATTCTTTGCGTCCGACAAATTTTACGAAATATCGTCTTCAAGCGGGACAAAAAGGCAGTCTCTTGAAAAATTCGGCATAGGCAACTCAAAGCTCTTCAAAGGGGATTTTTCGGACTTGGAAGACAAATTTAAAACGGAAATTTTAAAAGACGAAGACGTCGAAACCGTAATAAAACTTTTACCCAAAATATCAAAAATTAAAAACGGGCTTGAATCGGCAACTCTTTGCTTTGGAAAATCCGGTCTTGAAAAATGCCGACTCGAACTCGCGAACGGAACCATAATAAAAATTGAATTTAAAGAAACCCTTTGAAAGACACCATTTTCAGATTTATATACGCCGCGGTTTTTGCGCTTTCCGCGCTTTTTCTGCTATGCGTGCCTATTGATTTCGAGTATGGAATTTTTGAGCTTGCAAGCGGCAAAAACAAGAGCGCGGAGCTTGATTTCATAAAAAACAATTCCTCGAAAATAAGAATTGTCCTTGCGTCAGAAAACCGCGAAACGCTGGAAGCCGCAAAAGAAAAAGCCGCGAAAATCCTTGGGGTTGAAAGGGACAATTCTGAAAAATTAAACGCGGCAAAAACGCTTCTTTTAGAGCATTCAAGCTATATTCTTTCCCCCGAGAGCGCGGCAATAATCGAAAGCGGCGGAGGAGAAAAAATTTTAAGCGAAGCAAAAAGAAAAATTCTATCCCCCTACCGCGCCTCGATTTTCAAGGTTTCAAAAGACCCTTTCTTTCTATTGGAAGAATACGTTAAAAGCCTCCTCGAATACGGCGGCGGTTGGAAAATGTCGGACGGTTTTTTGGAGAAGGAAGAAGGCGGAAAATTCTACGCGGCGGCGATTTTAAATACGCTGAATTTAACCGACGCCGAACTCGAAAGCAAAATTGAAAATCTTGAAAATCTAAAAAACAAAGATTTGGAAGTCTATAAAAGCGGTGCACGCATACACAGCTTAAAAGTGTCGAAAAAATCAAAAAGCGAAATAAATTTTCTTTCGGCAGTTTCTTTGACCTTGGTTTTTGCGCTGGGTTATTGGGCGTTTGGAACAGCCAAAATATTTTTGCCGATGGCAATATCTCTATGTTCCTCCTTTGTATTCGCGCTTGCTACCCTCGTATTTTTCTTTGATAAACCCCATGTATGCGTCCTGATTTTTGCGACAAGTTTGATTGGGCTTTCTGTTGACTATTCATACCATTATTTTTCCGCATGCAAAAAATTCTCCCCCGAAGACGCCTTTAAAAGCATCGAAAAGCCCTTGAACAAAACGCTCGCGACAACGCTTGTCTGCTTTGCGGTCTTGTATTTTTCAAGCCTCGACTTGCTTAAAGAAATCTCGGTATTTTCCATTGCGGGGTTGATTTCATCGTATTTATTTGTGAGGTTTTTCTATCCTTTGATTGTAAGAAAATTGAAGCCCGATTTCAATCAGTCGGTATTGAAAATTCCCATCCCGAAACTGGGCAGGCTGAAAAACATTGCCGTAATTGCGCTTGTGTCGGCGTCGCTTTCGGGGCTGATTTTTGCAAAATTCAAAACTCAGGCAACGGATCTTTACGTTCCGGATAAAGACTTGCTCCTACAGGAGAAGTCGCTTTCTGAAATATTCAAGGACACAGAAAAGAAGCTTGCGATAATAAAAGGCTCTTCGATAGACAGTATTTTGACATGCGAAGAAAACGCCGGCGCAAGCGGAATTTCAAGATTTATCCCGTCTTTAAATCGCCAGGAAAAAAACAAAAGGCTTATTGAAAACCTTTACGAAAAATACGCCGAAAAGCTCCAAAAATCAATAGGCGCAAACAAAAAATTTGAAATGCCCAAAGGGCAAAAGCCGCTTAAAATCGAAGA
The DNA here is from genome assembly GCF_033971905.1 of Intestinicryptomonas porci. Lineage (NCBI taxonomy): Bacteria > Pseudomonadati > Verrucomicrobiota > Opitutia > Opitutales > Intestinicryptomonadaceae > Intestinicryptomonas > Intestinicryptomonas porci. Next base: position 148,404 of record NZ_JALBUT010000004.1, on the reverse strand, counting down.
TCTTAAAGGCACGCTTTTTGAAGATGCCGTTTCAAGCATGCTTCACGGAGAAAACGGCAGTTGGACTGCAATCATTCCCGTGGGCAAAGACGAAAACTGCGCTCTTGAAACGTTTTCGCCCCCTGAATTTCTAAACGGCATTTTTGACTCATACATGAAATCTTCGGCGGCTTTAATTGCGGCAAGTTTTCTTGCGCTTGCCGCAATGTTTGCGCTCGTTTTCAGAAGGAGTTTTTTCAAACTGATTTTGCCCGTGGTCTTGTCGGCAGGGCTTCCGATTTTCATATTTTGGATTTTAGGCGCAAACGTAAATTTATTCCATATCTTGGCTCTATTTATTTTAATGGGGCTTGGCATAGACTATTCTATTTTCCATTATTCAAATAATTCCACGCTTACAAAAAACGCCGTGTTTATTTCTTTTGCGACAAGCATAATCGGCTTTGGCGCGCTTGCATTCACGTCGTTTAAGGCGATAAGCTCCATCGGAGAGATGCTCGCCCTCGGGCTTGGATTTGCATATTTCATATCGCTTTTTCTTGCGGAGGAAAAATGAGCGAATGGTTCAACCAGAAAGAGAAATGCGCGGGCGTTTTAAGGATAAAAATCGTCTGGTGGTTTTGCATTGTTTTTGGGCGCAGAGCCGCGCGGTTTCTGATATTTTTCATTGTCGTTTGCGCATACCCGTTTTTGGCGGAAGCGAGAACTTCCGCAAAAAAATTTTTCGGCGTTTTGAACGAATTTGAAAAAAGAAGAGAAATAAGTCCGACCAAGCCGAGAGTTTTCAGGCTTATCTATAACTACGCGCTTTCGATGCTCGATAAAATGCTTTCGCTGTCGGGGCGCATTCCGAAAAATTGCGTTTTTTTTGAAAATTCCCACGACGCGGAAGAATTTAAAACGCTTGTAAATTCGGGGAAAGGCGCATTTTTGATTTTTTCGCACATTGGCAATTTTGAAGTTCTCGGCACAAACGGAGCGGCGGCTTTCGGAACGCGAAAACCCGAAATCTTCGCCCTTGTCGAAAATTGGTCGGAATCTATTTTCAGAACGGAATTTCTTTCAAAATCAAAAGAAAATTCTTTCCATTTCTTGGACGTCTCAAACATAAACATCGCGACTTTCGGACATCTTGACGCCGAGCTTGAACGGGGAAATTTGATTATCGCAGCGGGCGACAGGCTTTCAAAACGCGCCCCCGAAAAGTTTTTCGAAGAAATTGTTTTGGGCAAAAAATGCAATCTGCCAAGCGGAGTTTTCCAGCTTGCCGAAATGCTAAAACGCCCCGTGTTTTTCGCAAACTGCGCGGAAAAAAATGGAAAATATTTTGCGACAATCAAAATGGCAGAGTTTGCAAAGTCAAAAAGGCGCGGAGAAAACCTCGCAAGGGAATACGCCGCGTTTTTGGAAAAATCCGCTCTCGATACCCCCTTGCAGTGGTTTAATTTTTTCGACTTCTTTAAATCTTAAAGCCGCTTGAATATAAGAGAAGTGTTGACTCCGCCAAAGGCGAAATTGTTGCTCATGGCATATTCTCCGCGAATAACCCTGCCCTCGTTTATTATGTAGTCAAGCTCACCACATGCGGAATCGACATTTTTCAAATTGAGAGTGGGCATATACCAGTCGGAATTAAGCATTTCGATTGTCATTGCCGCTTCGATTGCGCCGCATGCGCCGAGAGAATGCCCTATGTAGCTTTTCATCGAAGAAATTGGCATGGGGCGTTTGAAAGCGGCGGCGGTTGCGGTTGTTTCGGCAATGTCCCCCTGTGTTGTCGCTGTTCCATGCCCGTTTACATAGCATATTTCGGAAGAATCCACCCCCGCGCATTCCATCGACTTTTCGATTGCGGCTTGGATTGTGTGCGCGTTTGGCTGTGTCATATGCGTTCCGTCGGTGTTTGAGGCAAACCCCGCGACTTCGGCAATTATCTTCGCGCCTCTTGCCTTCGCGTGTTCGTACTCTTCCAAGACGAGAGTAGCCGCGCCCTCGCCTATAACAAGTCCGTCCCTTTCGGCATCGTAGGGAGAGGGCGTTTTTTTGGGCGTTTCGTTCTTTGAGCTTGTGGCGTACAAAGTGTCGAATATGGCAACCTGCGTCGGGCTGAATTCTTCCGCCCCCCCTGCAATCATCACGTCTTGAAGACCGTATTTTATGGCTTCGTAGGCGTATCCGATAGAAAGGCTGCCCGAAGTGCAGGCGGTTCCCGACGGGATTATTCTGCCCGTTGTTTTCAGGTAAAGCGAGATATTAACGGCGGTAGTCTGCGGCATCATCTTCATATAGGTTGAAGATGTGATGTTGCGCACGACTTTCGTATTTATCATCGAATAAAAATCCAAAAGAGGCTCAACGGAACCCGACGACGAACCGTACGCAACGCCGAGCCTTCCGCCGCGGATAAGCTCCCCGCCCTGCTCAATCCCCGCCTGTTCGAGAGCCTGCTCTGTCACAAAAAGCGACATTACCGACACGGGGCCCATTGTGCGTAGAGTTTTGCGCGAATAGCGTTCGGGTATTTTAAAATCCTTTATGACGCTTGCGAGGTTGGAATTCAGCCCGCTGTATTCTTTGAGGCTTTCCAAAACTTCGATTTTGTTTTCATAGACATGCAGTCTGTCGAAATTTTCCTTGACCGAATTTCCGAGAGGGCTTATCGCGCCCATTCCCGTCACGACAACTCTTCTATTCATATCAAACCTCCGTTTACTGAAATTACTTGGCGCGTAATGTACGCGGCGTCTTCGCCCATCAAAAACGATACTGCCCCTGCAACCTCTTCGGGCTTGCCGAAACGCCTGAGGGGAATCAGCTTTTTAACCTCTTCAAAGGGCAAATCTTTTGTCATGTCGGTTTCTATGACGCCCGGAGCCACGCAGTTTACCGTAATTGAACGCTTTGCAAGCTCCAATGCAAGCGACTTCGCAGCACCGATTATTCCCGCCTTTGACGCGCTGTAATTAACCTGCCCCCTGTTGCCCGCAATGCCCGAAACCGAAGTGAGAGCGACAATCCTGCCGCCTTTTCTTTCGCTTACCATCGGCATCACAATCGGTGAAAGAACATTGTAAAATCCGTCCAAATTCGTGCGCAAAACCCTGTCCCACATATTTGAATCAAGCATGGGGAAAGGCGCGTCGGCATTCACTCCCGCATTCAAAACAACTCCCCAGAACGCGCCGTTTTTTTCCATGTCGGCTTCGAGGGATTTTTTCACGCTTTCGCGGTCGGATATGTCGAATTGAAGGATATGGGCGTTCGCTCCGAGTTTTTTTGCCTCTTCCAAAACGGAATTTGCAGCTAAAATGTTTGAATTGCAATGCAAGGCCAAGTCGAAGCCGCCGTCGGAAGCCAAACGCAAGGCGATTGCCCTTCCTATGCCCCTGCTTGCGCCGGTTATAAGTACGCGCTTATTCATTGTTTTGATTTAAGAATTTTAACGGGTTTTTGGGCTTGAATGCATTAACCGTTGCCAAGGCGCATTCAAAATTGTTTTCGTCGAAAATGGCGCATTCAAACGAAGCCATCTCTTCGTCGAAAAACACCTTTTCGGCTCTGACGCTGTAAGTCTTTGAATTTTCAAACACAGGAATATTCAAATCCATTTTGCGAGTTCCCAAGACAAAGCCGATTTCCTGCTTAAACGACGCATCTTTGCTTTTCCCCAAAATTCCAACGAAACAGGCTATCGACTGCGCCATGTATTCGAGAGCAAAGCAAGACGGCACTCCGCCCGAATTTTCATCAAAAAAAACGTCGGAAGAAGAAACAGTGAAGAATGTTTCGACTTTTGAATTTTCGATATCGCAACTTCTTACACCGCTTAAAACTATCATCGGCGCGCCGTGCGGCAACAACTCTTCAAGCTCATACATTTTAAATCCTTCCCAAAATTACGGACGCATTGCTTCCGCCAAAGGCGAAAGAGTTGCTGAGCGCATATTTTACCTTTTTAAACATGTTTTTACCTACAAGGGAAATCGGCGCAATTTTTTTGTCAAACTCGCCGTCATAAACATGCTCGATAAGCGCGTTTTCCTTGTTTAAATCCGACATCATAAGCCAGCATAATCCGGCTTCGACCGCACCCGCCGCCCCAAGCGAATGCCCCGTCAAAGCCTTTGTGGAGGAGCATAAAACTTCGTCTTTGAATACGCCGTACACTGCTTTGGCTTCCATAGAATCGTTAAAAACCGTGCCAGTTCCGTGCAAGTTCACATAATCAATTTCTTGCGGAGTAAGCCCCGCGTTTTGAAGGGCGTTTCTCATTGAAAGAGCCACGCCCTCGCCTGTCGGGTCGGGGCTTGTCGCATGATAGGCGTCGGAGCTTTCGCCAACTCCTGCCAAAAAGATTTGCGAATTTTCCCTTGAAAGCAGGAACATCGCCGCGCCCTCGCCGATATTTATGCCCGAGCGGTTTGCGCTCATTGGATTTGCCAACTCGGAACTTGTTGCGCCCAGCGCCGAAAATCCGTTAACAACAAATTTGCAAATGCTGTCCGCGCCCCCGACGATAACCGCGTCGCACACATTGTTTTTTATCATTCTTTCCGCGGAAGCAAACGCCTTTGCAGACGACGAGCAAGCCGTTGAAACGGTATAGCTTGGGGCTGAAAGATTAAAATATCCGCTTATAAATTCCGCGACATTCCCAAGCTCTCCGTGACAGGCAAATGGTTTTTTAGGAGAATTTTTTTGTGAAAAATAAAAATACTCCTCCTCGAACTCGCGCATTCCGGTGTTGCTCGACCCGACAACCACTCCGACCCTGCCGGCTCCGTATTTTTCGACCGCGCATCTCACGCTATGTTCAATCTGCAAAACAGCAGAAAGCGCAAGGCGGTTGCACCTCGTGTTCCATCGCGGATTTTCAATTTCGGGCAGGGGAAAGTTCGCCTCTCCCAAAAAAGTTTGCCCGCCTTTTATGATGGTTTCAGACTTTGACATTCCCGCCGTGGAAGACGATGCGGCGTTTTTTAAAACCTCCTCTTTTCCGCATCCCAACGCGCAAACAATGCCCAAATCTGACAGCCCGAAATTCATAATAACAATGGGCATATAAAATGGATTTATATCCCCCAATCGTCAAGCTTTATAAGAATTTACAAAGACAAAAAAAGCGGGCGCAAAAAGCGTCCGCCTTTAAAATTTTGCAAAACAAACTATGCTCCGCACCCGCCGTCTTTATATCCGCAGTCCCTGCAAGAGCGGCACTTGCCGTCGAAGACATAGGCATAAGAGCCGCACTTCGGGCATGTCATGGCGGTTCTCATATCGACTTTTTCGGCAGGTTTCGGCGCATTGGCGGACTTTTGCGAGATAAACGAAAGCTCCGTTTGCATTGGCGATATGTTGTTTATCGACATTGTGTTTGTGCCGCTTGAAAACATAGTGTTTATGTAAGACTGTTCGAGCGAGCGCAATCTTCTGCCGTTTTCAGAGGGGAACATCCAATCCAAAAGCTGCATCAGAAGGTCAACGATTGATTTGCAAGTATGGATGTCGGGCTTGTATTCGTCGTCATAATCGCCGATTTTTACCCAGCCCGACGGATCGAACGAAAGATAGCGGAACGACTGGATGAAGTCGTCAAACGGAATTCCGTATTGGAGCGCGATTGAGAATGCCTTGCAGAATGCGTCGAACATACCGTTTATAAAAGAGCCGCCCTGCCCCAATCTGCCGAAAATTTCGGCACATCTGCCGTCGTCTGCGATGCCGACTGTCATAAAGCCGTTTATGTTGTCGCCAATCGAGAATTTTATGGTCTGACCCCAGCGGCGGTAAGGCAGCTTCTTGCGAATCGGGTTTGCGTGCTCCTCTTTTCTGATTTCGGTTGCGGATTTTACGACGTCGTTCCAGGCATTTTGAATTTCTGCGGAATTCAAGTTTGTGGAATAAACCGCATTAGCCTTTGAGCCGTCTCTATAAATTGCAATGCACTTGATGCCCATTTCGTGGCTGTCAATCATTGAATCGACGATGTCGCGCTCTGTCGCAGAGCTTGGCATGTTGATTGTTTTTGAAGATGCGCCCGATATGAACGGCTGCAAAGCCCCAAGCATTCTCAAATGGCCTTCTGTTTTAATGAAGCGTTCTGCGCCGAAAGGTTTGTTCGCACAGTCGAATACGCGCAGAGTTTCCTCGCCGACCCACGGAATGCCCTCCATGTGCCCGCACCCCGAATAAATCGAAAAGTCGCTCGGGGAAAGCTTGCCCTTTTCGGAAGCCGCTCGAAGCGATTTGTAAAATGCCTTGTATTCTTCGTCGCTCTTAAACAAAGAGGTGCGGGAGGCGATTTCCATGCAGACTGCGCCGCCGTCTTTCAAATTTTGCAAAATGTCGAGCCTGCCCTTTATCTTGCGGGATTCCAAGAAGTTTTCAAGACCTGTAAGACCCGAAACTTCGGCAACGATTGTTGCAATCTGCTCAAACGTGTATCCAAGACGCGCCAAGCCAACGGGGACAAGCCCGTTTATGAGAACCATCGTGCCGCCCTCCGCCAGAAGCTTGTATTTTACGAGCGAATATTCGGGTTCTGCGGAAGTAGTGCCCTCTTCGTAAATTCCAAGGGGCGCGGAAATCGTGCCTGTCGGCGCAATGCAGGTAACGAAGCTGTTTCTGAAATTCTTTGACGCGCGCACTTCGTTCCAAAGCTCTCCCGCTTTTTGCACAACGTCTTTCCATTCGTCGCCAAGCTCGACCTTGTTTTCGCCGATTGAAAGGCGGAAGCCGCGCAAGGCATCTTCGGCGGTGAAAGATTCTGTTTGCGGCAAGTCGCTTATCGTCCTGTTTGAAGTCTTCATTCCGATTACCGACTTCAATTCCTCGTTTGCCAAAGTGTGCATGTTAAGAACCCTCTTCATGCTGCCTTTTATCAGGTGGTATTTCGAGAAATTGCCGAGCATTTCGCCCATTTTCGCGCTGAAATTGTAGCAGTTTGAAGTGAGAAGCGAGGCAAGCGACGACGCAATCGCCCTGCCTCTTGCGGAGTCGTAGGGAATTCCCAAAGACATCAAAAGACCGCCTATGTTAGCAAGCCCTATGCCGGTGGTGCGGTAGGCAACAGTGTTTACGGCAATTTCCTTTATCGGGAAACCGCCCTTTGTAATATTGATGTCGGCGGCAATCATCGCCATGCGCGATGCGTGCATGAACTTTTCAATTTCAAACTTTCCGTTTTTATAAAAGCGCAAAATATTGAAAGAACTCAAATTGCATGAGCTGAAAAGAGGTCCCAAATATTCAGAGCACGGATTTGACGTTTCAATTTGAACTTCGTCTGCAAATGTGCTCCAGAAATTTATGATGTCGTTATTGTGAAGACCCGGCTCCGCGTTGTTCCAGATAGCTTTTGCCATCATTTCCAAAAGCTCCATCGGGGCGTATTTACGGACAATGTGCGATGGGTCGGAAATCCAGCGAGTCGCGTATTTTTCGCCCTTTTTGAAGGCGAGCCAAAAGCCCGACTTCATTGAAACGGTATGGTTTGCATTCTGGTTTGAAAGAGTTTGACCGTAAAGCAAGTCTTCCGCGCCCGCGCCGTAAGACTTGTCAACGACAAACGGCATTGAAAGAACCATCTTGGCGGCGATTTTTTCTTCGGGATTTCCGTCTTGAAGCTTCTGCTCGGCAAGCTTGCGGAGTCCGCGCTGGACGTTGTGTTCCTGCAATACGATTTTTGCGACTTCCTCCTGCTTGAACTTGGTGTTCACAAACTCAAAAACATCGGGATGGTCGGAATACATCACAACCATTCTCGCAGCTCTTCTTGTTCTGCCGCCCGACTTGATTGCGCCTGCCATTTTGTCCCAGCCCCTGTCAAACGAAAGAGGGCCTGATGCAACACCCTTCCCCGTTATCGGCTCGCCGTCGCTTCTTAGAGACGATATGTTTATGCCGACCCCCGAACCGCTCGAAAATATGCAGCCTTCAGTGTACTGGTGGCGCAAAATCGATTCCATTGAGTCTTTCACTCCCAAAATAAAGCAAGCGGAAGCCTGCGGATTTTCGGAAGAATTTTCAGCCTTTACGGCATCGACGCCGCCTTTTTTGTTTTCCGCGCCGTAGAAAGTTTCAGTTCCTTTGCCCGCGAGAATTTTGCGCAAGTCGGGACGACCCCATCTCCACTGCTCCCAATGCCCGATGTTAAACCACACGGGGCTGTTCGGAGCCCACATCTGGTGGACGAGCATATACTTCATTTCCTGGTTGAAATTAAGCGCGCTTTCGTCGCCGTCAAAATAACCAAGCTGATAGCCCCAAACCGTGTAGGTGTTGGCAATTCTGTCAAAAATCTGCTTTACGGAATCTTCGTATTCGGGAGTTTTCGGCTCTTTACCGAAAATATAGCGGCTGAGCGTGATTTTGAGGGCGTTGTCGCCCCAATGCGCGGGAACTTCGACATTTTCGCGAGAGAATGTGATTTCTCCGCCCGCAAACATTTTAATGTCCTTTCTGACCCACTCGGCCGTGTCATAAGCCCAAACTCCTTTTTTGGTAAAGTGCCTGTCTATTTTAAAGCCGATTTTAGCGGGGCGTTTGCCCAAGTCCAAAGCGACATTGCCGTCCACTATGATTTTTGCCATTTCTTTTTTTGCCTTTCTGAACTAAAAACTTAAAACAAGACGGGGATAAAAAAACCTCGCTTAAAAACCGTTTTCAAGCGTGCTACAATCTCGTTTTAAATACACTCAATGCACTAATAGAGGTTTTGTCAAATAATTAAAAAAATAATTTAAAATATTTCACAAGACGATGTAAATCAAATAGTTGCAATTTAGCAAAAAACCGCATTCCCCGCGCGTTTTTTATAAAGCGAAAAACAAAAAGGCGGACTAAAAAACAGTCCGCCTCAAAAAATGGAAACACCGTTTCTTTTTTATCTGAAATATTCCACGCCACCTTCAAAAATCGGCTGGATTTTATCTCCCGAAACGTTCTTTCCGACATTGGAGCCAAAGCGTTCGGTATGTCCCATTTTGCCGAACACCAACCCGCATGGGCTTGTTATGCCCTCTATCGCCTGAATAGAGCCGTTGGGGTTATACCTTATATCGGCAGACGGATTGCCGTTTAAATCGACATACTGCGTCGCAACCTGCCCGTTCTTTACAAGGGTTTCAAGCATCTCTTTTGAGGCGACAAACTTCCCCTCGCCGTGAGAAACAGGGATTGTGTGAATTTGCCCGATTTCGCATTTTGAAAGCCACGGAGAAAGGCGGCTTGCGACGCGGGTTCGCACATAGCAGCTGACGTGGCGCGCGATGTTGTTGTAAGTCAGCGTCGGAGCGTCTTCCGCAAGAGGTCTGATTTCGCCAAACGGAACAAGACCCAATTTTATCAAGGCTTGGAAGCCGTTGCAAATGCCCAAAATCAAGCCTTTGCGGTCTTTCAAAAGCCTCATTACGCTGTCGGAAAGCTTGGGGTTTCTAAATACCGCCGCAATAAACTTGCCGGACCCCGCAGGCTCGTCCCCTGCCGAAAATCCGCCGGGGAGCATCAAAATCTGGGATTCGTCAATGCGCCTTTTCATTTCTTCAATCGAATATTCGATGTCGGAATTTGAATTGTTGCGCAAAACGAATATGTCCGACTTCGCCCCCGCGTTTTCAAACGCCTTTGCAGTGTCGTATTCGCAGTTCGTTCCGGGGAATACAGGAATGAAAACTTTGGGCTTTGCTATTTTAGATTCCGCCAGGAACACCTGCTTCGGCTCGTATTCAATCTTTGCGATTTCCCCCTGCGGCTCGGCGGCCTTTGTCGGGAAAATATCTTCAAGAGTTGAAGTGTATGCGTCAAAAACCTTTTGCAAGTCGATTTTGGAGCCTTTAAAGAGAATGGAATTTTCCCTCAATGTCTTTCCAAGCGGGCTTGCGCAAACTTCCTCAAAAGCAACTCCGTCTGCAAGCTCGACCACTATTGCGCCGCAGTTCAGGGCAAACGGATTTTTTTCAAACGACTTGTCAAATTCAAAACCGATGCCGTTTCCAAAGCCCATAACAGCAACCGCTTCCGCAATTCCACCAAAACGCGCGACTTTTGCCGACAAAACCTTCTTCGCCTTTATCGCCTCAAAGAGCGCGGAATATTTTTGCATGGCCTCGTCGAAATTCGGAACCAAGTCAACGCCCGCCGATATTTCAATCACGCCGACATCAGACCCCGCTTTTTTAAATTCGGGGGAAATGACGTTTTCGACATTGCATGGAACGATTGCAAAGCTTACGAGAGTCGGCGGAACGTCTATTTCGTTAAACGAACCCGACATCGAGTCCTTTCCGCCGATAGAGCCTAAGCCCAAGCGCATCTGTGCTTCAAACGCGCCAAGCAAAGCCGCGAGGGGCTTGCCCCACCTTGCGGGGTTGTCGCGCAACTTTTCAAAATATTCCTGGAAAGTAAACCTGATTTTTCTTACGTCGCCGCCGTTTGCCGCGATTTTCGCAACGCTTTCCAAAATGGAATAAATCGCGCCATGGTAGGGGCTCCAAAGGGAAATATCGGGATTGAATCCGAAAGAAAAAATCGTGCCGGTTTTGGTGTCCCCCGAAAGAAGGGGGATTTTCGCGCTCATCGCATCGGCGGGAGTTGACAAATTTTTGCCGCCGTAAGGATGGTTTACGGTGCATGCGCCGATTGAAGAGTCGAATTTTTCAACCAAGCCCTTTTGCGAACAGCAATTTAAAGACGACATGACTTTCAGCCAGTCTTCCTGCCTTGAAGCATCCAGATTAGGATTTTTAAACGGAGTGTCATCTTTCGGTGCTTCAACTTTGGCGCGCGCGGAAGCGGTCGTACCGTTGGTATCCAAAAATTCGCGCGAAATATCAACTATGGGCTTTCCGCGCCATTTCATGACAAGCCTGCCCGTATCGGTTACAACCGCGACAAGCGTGCATTCGAGGTTTTCCTCAGCCGCGTATTTCACGAACTTTTCAGCGTCGTTTTTATCGACTACAACCGCCATTCTTTCCTGCGATTCCGATATTGCAAGCTCCGTGCCATCCAAGCCGTCGTATTTTTTTGGGACAGCGTCCAAATTTATTTCAAGAGACGGCGCAAGCTCGCCTATTGCAACAGAAACGCCGCCTGCGCCAAAGTCGTTGCATCTCTTGATGATTGCGCTTGCGTTCGGATTGCGGAAAAGACGCTGCAATTTGCGCTCCATTGGAGCGTCGCCCTTCTGAACTTCGGCGGAATTGTCCAAAGCCTTTTCATTGTGGTCTTTTGAAGAGCCTGTTGCGCCCCCGATGCCGTCTCGCCCCGTCCTGCCGCCGACAAGAAGAATCGAGTCTCCGACCGACGGAACGCCTCTAAACACGTTTTTGCGCGGAGCGGCGGCAACCACCGCGCCGATTTCCATGCGCTTTGCGACATAACCCGGGTGGTAAATTTCCGTAACCTGCCCTGTCGCCAAGCCGATTTGGTTGCCGTAAGAGCTGTATCCGTTTGCCGCGCCTGTCACGATTTTCTTTTGCGGGAGTTTGCCCTTCAAAGTGTCTTCAAAGGGAGTGCGGGGATCCGCCGCGCCCGTTACGCGCATTGCCTGATAAACGTAGCTTCTGCCCGAAAGAGGGTCGCGAATAGCACCGCCCAAGCATGTCGCAGCACCCCCGAAAGGCTCGATTTCGGTTGGATGGTTGTGGGTTTCGTTTTTGAACATCACAAGCCATTCCTCTTCTTTGCCGTCGATGTCAACGTTTACGACAATGCTTGCTGCGTTGATTTCATCGCTTTCTTCGAGGTCGTCGAGTTTACCCGATTTGCGCAATGACCTCATTCCAATCAAGGCGATGTCCATCAGGCAAATTTCTTTGCCTTTTTTGTCCAAGCCCAAAGATTTGCGCTCGTCCAAATATTTTTGCCACGAATTTTTGATTGCGTCTGCATACTTTCCGCTTTCAAATTCGCAATTTTCAAGGCGGGTAAGGAAAGTTGTGTGGCGGCAATGGTCGCTCCAATAGGTGTCCAAAACTTTTATTTCCGTCTTGGACGGGTCGCGGTGTTCGGTGTTTTTGAAATAGTTTTGGCAAAATGCGATGTCGTCCAAAGACATTGCAAGCCCGAGCTTTGAATGGAGATTTTTAAGCTCGCTTGCGTCCATTCGCGTAAAGTTTTCGATTATTTCCACATCTTTTGGCGCAGACGCGGTTTTTAGCAGTGTCTCGGGTTTTTCCAAAGACGCCTCGCGGCTGTCAACGGCGTTTATCAGGTATGCCTTGACTTTTGAAATATCCCCCTCCGACAATGCGCCTTTTAAAACATATATCTTCGCGCAGGCAAAATTTGCGTTTTTCAAAAGCACGATTTGGGCGCATTGGCGCGCGCTGTCTGCCCTCTGGTCAAACTGCCCGGGCAGATATTCGACTCCGAAAGCGGTTTCGTCTTCCGCCATGGGGAAAGTTTCTTCATACAAATTTTCCACGGGAGCTTCGCAAAATATCGTGTATTTAAGCTTGGCATAATCGGCGTCGTCGATGCCCTCCGCATCGTAGCGCTGCAAAACGCGCAGACCCGAAAGGTTTTCGAGCTTCAAATTCGCCTTGATGTCGCGCATTAAGCTTTGGGCTTGCGCACCGTCTTTATGTTCCACAAAAACTCTCTTAATCATATTCAAAAAAATAAATAAGTGAAAAATAGGCAAATGCCGATTTTAGTCAAAACAAAAACCAAACAAGTTTTTCCGTCATTCCGGATAAAACGAAAGCTCCGCCTTTTGCGAATTTAAATCCATATAATCCAAGATACTGCCCTTGTCGGTTGAAAACGGGCGAAGCGGCATCGAAAATTTATTTTCGATGCACAAGTCGGGATTGCCTGCCCAGCCGTATCTGACAGCCTGAATGCGCCCTATTTCAGGAGATGAAACGATAATTTTGCCGTTTTTTATTTCAGCATTGGCAAAATGCCACTTCATTTTTCCGTCTCCCCTCGCGGCAAAGCCCGAAATGGATTTTTTGCCCTTTTTAAGACGCAATCCCCAGTCATTGTTTATCGAAATTTCAGCATTATCGCCGTTAAATTTAGCGGATTTGAAACAAGGGCTTAATGCGGATTTTGCGTCCCCCTTTCCGTAAATTTGCGTTAAAGCCAAATTGCCGAGACGCCGCGCCACGGCGTCCTTGTAGGGAGGATGCAAATCCTTTTCGTCCCCAACGTCCGCGCAAGTGGCAACTCCCGTTTTTGGAAGCTCCAAGACCGCCCCCTGCGCCTCTCTTACCGCGCCCCATGAATGTCTGCCCTCGACTGGAACTTTTTGCGGCACGCCAAGATTTGCAAGCTCAACATAATAAAACGGAAACTCGCTCTTAAAATATTTGCGCCAAGACAAAACCATCGCTTTTGCAAGATCGCCGTACTCGTTTGCCCTCTTGTCGTTGGATTCACCCTGATACCAAATTACGCCCTTGGGGACTGTCGGGTAAATTCCGAAAATCATTCCGTTAAAAAGCATTGCGGGCGTCGGGGTTGACCTGTCGAACGGGTCGTAGTCGAAGCGCGGCTCGCTTTTGCGGTTTTGCCTGCGAAGTTCTGGAGTATTGTTCTTTTCAAGCCAAATTTTCCTTTGCTCCAAAAATATCTTTTGGCGTTCTTGCCACCCCTCAACGCGCTCCGCGTCGCGTTTTAAAGCCGACTTCGTAAAATCGGAATAGCCGAAAGCTTCGCGCGGAATCCATCTTTCAATCGGGCTTCCGCCCCAGCTTGAAACAATCACCCCTACGGGTTCGCCGAGATTTTCGCACAAGTATTTCGCAAAAAGCAGAGGTAGCGCGCTGAAAGACTTTATGTCTTTTAAATCAGGCTCGCGCCATTTCCCCTCAATGTTTTCAAGGGGTTCGAAAGACGCCTTTTGTCGCGTTTTGTATATTCTTACATTGCCTTTCAGCTTTTCAAGCCCGTCGCAGATGTCTTTCAAATACTTTTCATATTCGGGAGTTTTCGGTCCTCTGTCGAAATGCCAATCCATGTTGGACTGCCCCGACGCAAGCCAAAGCTGCCCGACTTTCACGTTTTTGATTTCCGCGCTTTCCCCTTCCGAAGAAGCCTTGATTTCAAGCTCGGTTTTTGAAGGCATTTTTGGAAGCTTTGCAATCCACTTCCCGTTTTTGTCGGATTTGGCAAAAACAGTCTTTTTGGCATTGTTTGAAAAATTAAGCCCGATTTCCACTTTAGCATTCGGATTTGCATAGCCTGCGATTGCGTTTTCAACGCCCGCCTGCAATATAAGCCCGTCCGAATATAAGTTTTTAAACTTCAATTCCGCATTTGCTAAAACCGCGAAACAAAACAAAAACAATGCAACAAACGCCTTTTTCATAAACGCTCGATAATGCGCCTAAATCGAAAAAAATCCAAGACAAAACATAAAAAGGAGTGATTTTTTGAAAAACTGCAAGTTTTTTGAAAAAAAAGATTGATTTTTAAAAAAAACGGCATTTAGTTTTTTGGTTTTGAATTTGAAAGGAAAACAGATTTATGTCACAACACAATTCTCTTAAAAGCGGCGGTTCCGCATCATCAAAAAAACGCAGCGTTTTGAAGCGTTTTGAACGCATAGATTTGCTCAAAAAGCGCAACTCTTGGAAAGATAACGGCAGAGTTACCGCTCTCCCGAAGACAAAGCCCGCTGAATAATAATCAGGCTTTTAACGCATTTATTTGACAAAGTCCGTATGGGCTTTGTCATTTTTTTTGCGTATTTTCGCCAAAAGCGTTTTGCTTGACAAGTCCTCCGCAAAATAAGAGGATATTGAAAATGCAAAGACTACATTCATATTGGCGAATACCATACATAGAAATTCCGCAGGGGGAAAAGAAAGGCAATCCGTTTTTGGAAATCCCGAACCAAGACCCCAAAAAGGTTCATTTGCTGTGGAAGGGAAAGTTTTGCTATATTGTGATGAATAAATTCCCGTACAACTGCGGGCATCTTTTGGTTATACCGCTTCGCCAAGTCGCCGACATAGAAGATTTGACAAGCGAAGAGCGCGTAGAATTTTTTGACGCCATTATAAAGGCAAAGCAAATATTAAAGAATGCGATGAACCCCGACGCCTTCAACGTAGGTTTTAATTTGGGCGCAAAGGCGGGAGCGGGCATTCCCGAACATCTGCACTGCCATGTCGTCCCGCGCTGGGACGGAGACACAAACTTTATGCCCGTGATATCCGATACCCGCGTGCTTCCGCAGGCAATGGACGCCCTTTGGGAAAAACTCGTTAAGTTCGCATGATTGAAAAAACTTTGACATTCCCATCTTCGCGACTTCTCTCGTCTTTGTACAAAGACTCTCTTGAAAACATAGAGCTTGCGGAAAAAACTTTCGGCGTAAAAATCATAACGCGCGACGACTGGCTTAAAATAGTGTCTGAAGACGCGAAGTCCGCAGAGGACGCCTGCGCGTTTTTCAAGGCTTTGGAATACGCAAAAAACCGCGGAATATCGTTTAGCATGTCCGATTACGAGGGAATTTTGCAAAAAGCGTCGGAAGGCGGACTGGAAGAGGCGTTGAAAGTTTTCATAAACCCGAAATTCATAGACTTGCGCCACAAAAGCATCGCGGCAAAAAATTCGAGCCAAAAAAGATACCTCCAAGCCATTGAGGAAAACGAAATTGTCTTCGGGATAGGCCCTGCGGGAACAGGCAAAACATATCTCGCAGTGGCGTCGGCGTTAAAAGCTTTGCAGGAAAGAAAAATCGAAAAGATAATCTTGACCCGCCCCGCAGTCGAAGCGGGAGAAGCTCTCGGCTTTCTGCCCGGAGACTTGCAGGAAAAACTCCTGCCCTATCTCCGCCCCCTGCACGACGCAATGTTTGACATGCTGGGTCAGGAAGACGCAAGAAAGGCGGTAGAAAAGCAAATTATAGAAATAGCCCCCCTTGCCTATATGAGGGGGCGCACGCTATCAAACGCATTCGTGATTTTGGACGAGGCTCAAAACACCACAACAGAGCAAATGATGATGTTTTTGACAAGACTTGGCGAAAATTCCCGAATGGTCATAACGGGCGACATCACCCAGACCGATTTGCCCCGCAACAAAAAATCGGGCTTAAAAGACGCGCTTGGAATTTTAAAAGGCATAAAGGGAATTGAAATTTTCAATTTCACAAAATCCGACGTTGTGCGCCATCGGTTGGTGACAAAAATAATCGAAGCCTACGAACGCGCAGGAAACTCCGAAAAATCAAATAAAAGCAATGACACGCAAGGAACGTCTATATAAATACAACGTTTTTCAGAACAAGTCTTCGCTGAAAACCCACCACAAAATACTCATAGCCATAATGATTTTGGCAATGAGCTTTGCGCTTTATTTCATCTGCTTTGCGGGAAGAAAGCCCATAAATTTCCAAATCAGCATGGGAATGAAAACCCAGGCGCGAGTGGTTTCTTCCATGACGTTCGACTATCCGAGCGAAATCCGCACAAAGGCGAAAAAAGACCGCGCTGCGGGAATGGTTCCGATAGCCTGCGAAATTGTGAAAATGAATGAAGATTCGCTTGGCGCAAACCTATCAAAACTCATAGAGCTTTTGAACGCGCGGCAAATTCAGTCCAAAGAGCGCGGCAAGAAAAGCGTGGCGGCAGAACCCGCAAAAGGCGCGCAGGAAGAGCAAAACCTTGCCGAAATGAGCGATGAGGCATTTTTAAACCTCATAAAAAAAACAACGGGCTTCAACATAAACGAGGCTGACCTGCCCTCCATAATGTCTGAAACTACCCCCGGCAACCGCCAGCAGCGATTTTGGCTTGTCATGACGCCCCTTAAAGAAATCGTAAACGAAGGCATTTACGAAGACAACGACCCCGTGTTTTCAAAGACCGATTCGGTTTTGGATTTCGGGGGCATACGCAAATACCGCCGCAACCAGACGGAAGCCCGACGCGAACTTAAAAAGCGCATCTATGAACTCGGAATATCCGAAACCTTGTCGGACGCCCTTTACAGGATTTTCAATTCCGAACTGCGCCCCAACATTGTTTACAATGAGCCGCTCACGCAAAAATACCGCGACGAGGCACGCGCAAAAGTCGCCCCCGTTTTAGTGACGGTTACGGAAGGGGAAACGATAATAGAGCCAAACCGCAAGCTCTCCCCTCTCGAAATGGAGCGCTTGAATGCCTACATAAAGGAATCGGAAAAGAACCAGAGCCAAAATCCCGTTTCAAACACGATAAGGGAATTTTCGATATGCCTTCTTTTGATGTTTTCAAGCGCGCTGTTTTTCGCAATCAGTAAAAACTCCCGCAACAGGCGCAAGCGTAGCATCGTTCTTTTTTCGGTGCTATTGATTTTTAATATGCTTTCAGAGCGCGCGGCTATTCAAATATCGGAAGCCGTCGGACATTCGGGCGAAAGCCTTGCCACAATATTTTTGTACGGTGCGCCGATTATGATAGGTCCGATACTGCAGGTTTTGCTCTGCACTTCCTACACGGGCTTTGTGATGGCGTTAATTTCAGCGATACTGACAACCATAATGCTCGGGTTTGCTCCCGACTACTTCGTGCTTTTGTTCAGCGCAAGCCTTCTTGCCATTTTTTACTGCAACGGGGCGAGAACGAGAAAGCAAGTCATCACGGGAGGGCTGTTGTACGGTTTGATATTGTCGGTATTTTCCGTAATCATAGGCACTGCGTACGACTTGAATTCCGACATGCTCTGGAAACAGGGGGCAATCGCAATGTTTTCGGGAATTATTACGGGGGTCGTCGCAACCGTCGTCATACCGATATTTGAAAGGCTGTTCAAGCTTACGTCAAATCTGACACTGCTCGAATATACCGACTACAACAACCCGCTTTTGAGAATGCTTCAAATGGAAGCCCCCGGGACCTTCCACCACAGTTTGATGGTTTCGCAAATTGCGGAGCAGGCGGCGGTTAAAATCGGGGCAAATCCTCTTGAATGCGCCGTAGGCGGGCTTTACCACGACATCGGAAAGCTCATAAAGCCCGAATTTTTTGCTGAAAACCAGGCGGCGAACAACCCCCACGACGCCCAAAGCCCCACAATGAGCGCACTCATAATAAAAAGCCACATAAGAGAAGGCTTGGAGCTTGCAAAAAGATACAAAATGCCCCCCGTCGTGCTTGACGCGATTTTGCAACATCACGGAAATTCCGTCATAAGCTATTTTTACAACAAGGCTTTAAACCTTGCGGGGGCAAACGCAAACAAGGAAACCCTGCTCCAAGTCCTGCGCGACAACGGCATTGAAGAAAGCACATTCCGACACGAAGGCAAACGCCCGCAGTCGCCCGAATCCGCCATAATAATGCTCGCAGACTCATGCGAGGCGGCGTCGCGTTCTCTGAAACGCGTTACTTCGCACTCGATAGAAGAGCTTGTTGACAAAATCTTCCAGTCTAAAATGAACGACAACCAGCTCGACGAATCTTCAATTACGCTAAAACAGCTCGCAAAAGTAAGGGAAAGTTTTATTTTCACTTTGCAAAACATGCTCCATTCCCGCGTGGAATACAACACTCCGCCCGCCGCGCTGAGCCAAAACAAGCAAAAATAATTTCAAAAAAAATACGATGAAAGAATACAAGATACAAGACCTTCTTCAAATATTCTCAAACCCCGAAGTTAAAGGCGACACGTCCAAAACGCTGTCAGGAATTGCGGGGCTTTCCGAAGCAAAACCCTCGGATTTAAGCTTTTTGGGAAACAAAAAATACGCCCATGAAGTGGAAAAATCACAGGCAGGAGCAATTCTCCTTCCGCGTGCCTACAAAGGCGGAGTTTCGGAAAACACAACCGCGATATTCGTTGACGATCCTTCAATAGAGCTTGCAAAAATCTGCGCCTTGATAGAAGCGGTTTTGTGGCAAAAGCCCAAGGCGGGGATACACCCGAGCGCGGTAATCGACCCGTCCGCAAAAATTGCAAAAACCGCAATTATCGGACCTAACGTCGTAGTCTCTGCAAACGCGAAAATCGGCGAAGGCGCGAGGATACAGGCAAACAACTACATCGGAGTTTCGGCGGTAATCGGAGACGATGCCTGGATTATGCCAAACGCCGTAATAATGGATTATTGCGAAGTCGGCAAGCGAAGCAGGGTTCAGCCTGGAGCTGTCATCGGCTCTGACGGCTACGGTTATGCCTATCAGGACGGAAAGCATATCCGCATTCCGCAAGTCGGCAAAGTAGTCCTTGAAGACGATGTTGACATTGGCGCAAACACCACAATCGACAGGGCAAGATTTGACAAGACAGTCGTCGGGGAAGGTACGAAAATCGACAACCTCGTGCAAATCGCCCACAACGTGCGCATTGGCAAAGGATGCCTCATTGTCTCCCAAACAGGAATTTCGGGCAGTACGAAACTCGGCAATTTCTGCATTTTGGGCGGGCAAGTCGGGGTTGTAGGGCATATCGAACTTGGAGACGGTGCGAAAGTCGGGGCGCAAAGCGGCATAAATCACGACTTAAAGCCGAACGAATATGTAAGGGGAACGCCCGCATACCCGTTTATGACGGCGCACAAACTCGATATTTTAAAAGAAAAACTCCCCGATCTCTTCAAACGCTTGCAAGAAGTAGAAAAGACAATCGGCATTGAGAAAAAGACTTTTTCTAAATAAAAACCGATTTTCAAAAACCGAAAAAAACCTGAAAAATTTTTCTAAAAAAACTTTTTATTTCCGATGAAAAAAATAATTGACAAAAAAATTAGCAATTATTTTAATAATAAGTTATTAGAAAATATAAATCTTTTGCCTTTATACAATTAGAAGCATTAAGAAATAAAATTTCAATCCAAAAGAAAGAAAAAAAACATGGGCAGAACTCCAAAATCATTATCAGGCTCAAAAGACAGCGGAATGACTCAGATATCAATCAGTCTTCCAAAGCCGTTGGTTGAACAAATCGATAAAATGGCGGAATTGGACAATCGCAACCGTTCTAATTTTATCGCGACAACTCTCGCAAACATGGCAAAGGAATTTGCCGGCGTTGCAGAAGCAAAAAAACGTTTAAAGTAATCATTTAATAAAACCCGTAAAAAGCCCGATTTTTCGGGCTTTTTTATTTTTCTGCTGCTCAAATAAAAACGCATGATTTAAAAGATTCAAATCATTAAATCATAGTGTGTTTTTAGATATTGAATACATTGCGCATGTAAAAATTTTTGGGAGATTAAAACTGCCACTCTCTCCTATTTCGAGCTTATATATGCAACCAATAAAATGTAAGCTTTTCGCTAAATCTCATAAAACAAAAAAATTGCAAGGCTCAAACAGCCCTGCAATCTCTATTAAAATTTTTTTAGCAAAATTCGCGTTGAAAAAAAATACCGCTACCCCATTTCAATATTGAAACAAGGCGTTTTTTTGCAATATGGCAACGCTTGAAATTTACATTTCCGCTATTATCGCGTCCGCAAGACCGTAAGCAATGGTTTCTTCGGCAGTCATGTAAAAATCCCTGTCGGTGTCTTTGGCGATTTTTTCAAGCGGCTGACCCGATGCGTCCGCCAAAATTTTATTTAGTATCTCGCGCATGCGCTCCATTTCCTTTGCCTGAATGTGCATTTCAACTGCAGTTCCGCTCATTTCGCCCATTATAAGCGGCTGGTGTATCATGACGCTCGAATGCGGGAACAAGAAACGCTTGCCCTTTGGAGCAGCAGAAAGAAGTATGGACCCCATGCTCATCGCAATTCCCGTCACCACAACCTTTACGGGGGCTTTTATGAGCTTTATGGTGTCGTAAATTGCCATCCCGTCGGAAATCGAACCGCCGGGGGTATTTATGTAAAATGTGATTTCCTTTTCATGGTCGAGCATATCCAAATAAATGAGCTGTTCGACGATTTCCGCAGAAGACTTGCCATCAACCGCACCCCACAAAAAGACTTTGCGCTCTTCCAAAAAGCGTTTTTTTATTTCCCCGAAAGGGTTTTGTTTATTCGATGTTTTTTCAGATTCTTCGCAATTCATAATTTTATTTTTTTGAAATTTCAAACAAGGCGTATCCCGCCATCAAATTCGGCAGAAATTTGCATTGAGTGCGCCAGTTGCCGCGCAAGAAATGGCTTCTGTTTATAGCTATATCGTTATTTGCGCAAAATTCTTTAAATGAAACTATGGATATTTGGTTCATCGGGCGCGCGCAATACCAGTCGTTTTCAAAGACTTTGTTCACGGTTCTGCGCCCTTTAAATGCCAAATGCAGGCGGTTGTACCAATATCCGTAATTCACAAACCCGATGACAACCCTTTTGCCGACTCTCAGAGATTCGTCAATGACAAGCTTTGTGTTTTCAAGCTCCGACAGGGTTCGGGAGCATATAATCCAGTCGAAAGAATTGTCGTCGAAAGTTTTGAGGGCGGTCAGAATGTCGCAGTGCATCACATTTACTCCGCGTTTTACCGCCCGCAGGATTTTTTCAAAATCCAAATCGACGCCGAGCGCGTAAACATCCTTTGCGTTCATCAGCTCTTCAAGCAGTATTCCGCGCCCGCAACCCAAATCCAAAACGCGGTCGCCTTTCGACACCCAATCGCTTATGGCGCGGAGTTCGACTTTTCTTTTTTTGCTTGTAGGTGTTTTTTGAGCCATGTTCTTACGCGTCCAAAAAATATGTTATAAGCTCGTAGAGCTTGGGCGATTCTATCAAGAAAGAGTCATGCCCAAGGTCGCTTTCAATTTCCGCATACGTCGCGTTTTTTCCACAGCGAAGCAAGGCGCGGACGATTTCCAAATTCTGTTCAGGCGGGAAAAGCCAGTCGGAAGTAAAGCCTACGGTCATTACGTTTGCCTTCACTTTTTCCAATGTGGATTCAAGCGAGCCGTCCTCTCCGCGCAAGTCGTACAAATCCAAAGCCCTCGTTATGTAAAGATAAGAATTGGCGTCAAAGCGGTTAACGAACGCCTGCCCCTGGTAGCGCAAGTAGTTTTCGACTTCAAAACTCGAACTGAAATAGTCGCCGCCGTTTTTGTGCGTCTGCCTTCCGAATTTTTCTTCGAGACCCTTGTCAGAAAGATAGGTTATGTGCGCCATCATTCGGGCGATGCTAAGCCCCACCCTCGGCGGATTGCCAAATTCGTACTCCCCGTTTTTCCAAAGAGGGTCCTGCATGATTGCCGCCCTTCCGACGCAATTAAAGGCTATCGCCTGCGCGTTTTGGCGCGAAGTCGTTGCAAGCGCGACGGCCTTGCGCACCCTTTCGGGAAAGTCAACCGCCCACTGCAAAACCTGCATTCCGCCCATTGAGCCGCCTATCGCGAGCGCGAGGGTGTCTATTCCCAAATAGTCGAGCAGGCGCGACTGCGCCAAAACCATGTCTTTTACGGTAACGATTGGGAACGACAAATTGTATCTTTGCCCCGTTTCAGGATTTATGCTCGAAGGCCCTGTTGAGCCTTGGCAGCCGCCGATGCAGTTTGAGCAGATTATGAAATATTTGTTTGTGTCAAGCGGCTTGTTGGGGCCTATTATGTTGTTCCACCACCCCGCTTTTTTATCCGTCAAAGAGTAAATCCCCGCGCAATGGTGGTCGCCCGTAAGCGCGTGGCAAACCAATATAGCGTTTGATTTTTCAGCATTAAGCTTCCCGTAAGTTTCATACCTTATGTCAAAAGACTTCAACCCGCCGCCAAGCGCAAACGAAAGGGGAACTGCGCAATGAAAATCGCTGCAGCTTACAAATCCTATTTCGCCAAACGAGCTTTCGCGGACTGATGATGAAAAATCGTTCATATAAAAAATATCGGCGGATTATGCGCCAAAAATAATAGACTTTAAATAAAACCAAAGGCTCCGATTTTTTTCAAGTTTAATCAAACGCAAAAAAATTTTAATTTTGACCTTTAAAAAAAACGCAAAAACCGCTTTATTTGGAGAATAAAAATGAAGGTTTACATCAAGACATACGGCTGCCAAATGAACGAGCGCGACTCGGAAAATCTTGCCGCCCAGCTTAAATTGCGCGGGCATGAAATAGCGCGCACGGAAGCCGAAGCAGACGTGTTTGTGGCAAACACATGCTCCGTCAGGGAAGCCGCCGAGCAGAAGGCAATCGGCAAGCTTTTGCGGATTTCCCACAAAAAGAAAAACGGATTTCCAATCATCGGTGTAATGGGCTGTATGTCCCAAAACAGGGGCTCGGAAATTGTGAAGTCCGTCCCCAAGATAGATTTTATAGCAGGATCGCGCAAAACGCCGTATGTCGCGGACTATATAGAAGAAATCGCAAAAAGGCGCAAAGCCGGCATCATTCCCCAAGACCCGCAAAAAGGCGAACGCAAAAAATGGAAGCATAACGATGCAATCATAAACATAGAAGACGACGAAACTTCGCATAACTTAATAAAACTCCACGATTTTTCAAAAAGTCAGATTTGCGCAAATATCTCTATAATGCAAGGGTGCGCAATGAAATGCTCATACTGCATTGTACCCAAAACTCGCGGCATAGAACGCTCGCGTCCGATGGAAGACATCGTAAACGAGGCTGAAATTCTCGCAAACTCGGGTGCAAAGGAAATACAGCTTTTAGGTCAGGTCGTAAATGCATACGGCAGGGGCGAAATGCCAAATGTGCAGGGCAAAAGCCCGTTTGTCCGGCTTCTGGAAAAAATAAACAAAATAAATGGAATTGAGCGCATAAGATTTGTATCGCCCCACCCTTCATTTTTTAAAGAAGACCTGATTGCGGCATATTCAAGTCTGGAGAAAATTTGCGAATACGCGCATCTTCCACTGCAATCGGGAAGCGACCGCGTTTTAAGGGAAATGCGCCGCCCATACTCGGCCGAAAAATTCATAAAAATCGCAAAGGCTCTTAAAGCATCAAAAGAAATTTTTTCGCTTTCAACCGACATAATCGTCGGCTATCCCAATGAAACGGAAGAGGATTTTTTAAAAACGTGCGAAGTCTTCAAAGAATGCGGTTTCGACATGGCGTACATATTCAAGTACAGCCCCAGAATGGGCACGGTTTCGGCAGAACTTGAAGACAATGTTTCCGAAGACGAAAAGGAGCGCAGAAACCAAATTCTTTTGGAAATGCTAAAAAAACAATCTTTGGATTTTAACGAAAGATTAGTAAACACCTCGCAGGAAGTCCTTGTTGAAAGCAAGGCAAAGCGCGGGCTTGGCAACCTCATGGGGCGCACGAGAACCCATAGAAAAGTCATATTCAAAGCCCCCGAAGAACTAATCGGAAAGCTTGTAAGCGTAAAAATCATAAGCGCGGGAGTTTCCGCAATGGACGGCGTCTTGGAATAGTTTTTTATAAACTTTGCAAAAAATTTTTAGCATTTGAAAATTTATCGCCAAAACGGCAAAGCCTATTTTTGCACAAACAGGGCAAAGGATTTCGGCGGAAGCAAAAGGAAGTTTTTATCGAAATAATTTCCGTCGGAAATCCCGTTTTCATCGAAACGCGAAATGTCCGCAATCTGCAAAAAATCGGCGGGATTTAATCCGCCAAGAGGCATTTTTACAAGAGCGTCGGAGGGGTTGAACGCCGCAAAAACCATCTTTGCGCGAACCGACAAATCCGCGTTGAAAAGGACTCCCGAAGACTCCGATTTTTCAGCCTTAAAAAATTCCAAATAGCCTTCCGAATACCTGTCGGCAAGACGTAAAGCCTTTGATTTATCAGACCTTCTAAACGCCAAAAAGCTCCTAACCCATGAGCGAAGCCCCGTATATTCGCAACCCCTTTCGTAATTTAGCGCATTTAAATCTCCCATTAAATAGGTGTTTTTAACGCCCTGCTTCGTGCGGAGCAAATCCGCGCCCTCTGCAACCATGGGAATTCCTATGCTTGTCAAAATCAGCGCGATGCACATTTTGTATGTTTTGATTTCCGAAACACTCGGATTTTCGGGCGTTTGGGAAATTCTGTCGAGCATGCAAAAATCGTCGTGGCTTTCGATGTAATTTACTGTTTGGGCCGGCCATGAGGCGTAGTATTTTTGCGAGCCCGAAACATAGTATTTGAAGCCTTCGGCATTGCCGCCGCCTTTTGCATAAGAAAGCATAAATTCTCTGAATCCGTCGTTCCAATAGGCAAAGCCGCCGTCAAAAAGCGCGCCGGATATGTTGCCCCTAAAACTCCACGGCTCCGCGATGAGTATGATGCCGGGCTTCACCTTTTTAAGCTCAACTTCTATTTCGGAAAGAGTGTCGAATCCTATCAGCTCTGCCAAATCAAACCTGAAACCGTCAACGTTGTAGCGCGAAACAAAATGCTTCAAGCTTTCAATTATGAGCTTTTTCGACATCGGGGCGTCCGCCCTGAAATCGTTTCCGCATCCGCTGAAATTTGTCAGCGCAAAATCCTTTGTCGTATTAAAATAATACTCTTTGTCTATCGCTATAAGATAGTTCGGCTCCCCTACATGGTTGTAAACGACATCCAAAATTACCGCCAGATTTCTTTTGTGGAAAGCGTCAACCATTTCGGCAAAATCTTCCGCCTGCGTCATGAAGCCCGACGCATACGCCGACGACGGGGCGAACCAGTTTACGGGCATATACCCCCAATGGTACTCGGCAACCGACTTGTTGTCGAACTCCTGCACGGGCTGTATTTCAACCGCGTTTACGTTTGTTTTAAGCAGATAGCAGTCGTCCGAATCAAGCCACTTTGAAATGCCCTTAAAGCCAAGTTTTTCACGCTCCGCAATGCTTTCTGGGGCGTTTTTTAGCACGTCGCGTATATGGATTTCCATTATCGACAAATCCTGCCACTTTGGCGGAACAAACGGAACTTCCGCCCTCGGTGCAAAACGCGCATCGACTATTTTTGCAACGCCGTCCGCGCAAGTGAGAAGCTCCGCGTAAGGGTCTATGATTTCGCGCGAGAAATCGAATGAAGTCGAAGCGTTTAAATTCCTTCCGAAAACTTTGTAGGTGTAATATTTGCCCGCCAGATTTTCGTTGAAAGAAAGCGTCCACAACGCGCCGTCTTCCGTTTGCATCGCGAAAGTTTCAGGATTGTCCGATGGCAATTTTCGCAATAAAAGCTCGACATAATCCGCGCGGGGCGCAAAGAAATTGAATGTTGTTTTCCCGCCCGAAATTTCAACGCCCATTTTGCATCCGTAATTGGATTCGAGCAGAAGCTCCGCCTCGTCTATGCGAAGCCTTGTCAAAGAGTCCTCGTTTACAATATACGAATCCTCACGCAAATCGCAGGCTTTCGAAGACTGCGCCAAAATGAAATTTTTATGCGTGCGCGAAAACAAAAAACGCAAATTTGCATTACCATCCGCATCGTATTCCAAATTCGGTGCGTCGGCTCTCGGCTGAAACCACCTGCCCTCTTTGTTTGCGAATTTAAACAAAAACTTTTTGCGCAAATCCCCGAAATAAGAAATCGGAACAGCCAGCTCATACTCAAACTCGCACGAGCCTTTTTTCAGCTTCCACGCGTCTTTTCCAATGGCGTCCTGCCACCCGTTGAAATTTCCGCAGAGATAAAATTCGCCCCTGCCGTGCTTTGCCACATTGTGGAAGTTCGAGCGGCTTAAAAAGAAATGAACCGCGCCGTCTTTTATGAAATATGAAGTGTAGGCGGCAAATTCCACGGGAGAGGCAAAGCGCGACTGCACGCTTATCGATTCCCCCGCCGACTCAATGCGAAGGCGAGGCAGTGAATTTAAATCTTTATCAAAAAGAACGCCCACGCAGCTTTGCGTATGCCACCACGCCTTAAAAATACCCATAGCTTACTTAGATTTATTTGAAATTCTTTCGACGGACACGCCTTTTTTGGAGCGCGCCGAAAATTCGTCTTTGTCAAATTTGAATATTATCTCGTTTTCGCCTACATAGCCGAGCGTTTCGCGGACGACCCTCGCCGCAAACTCGCCGTCGTTTGCAAGGCGGCCGAAATATTCTTTTTTGTAGTCGTTATCGGCTTTTATTTTTGAGGCTTTAAGCCTGAGAGCCTCAGTTTTTTCAATGTACTCTCTACGCTCCAAATAGGCGTCGTAATTTACTATGCCGAAATATGCCGCCATTAAAATGCACGCCGCCGTAAAAATAAAAATAACGACGCTTCCAATCCTTGATGTGCCCTTTGACGACATTTATTCTGAATATGCTTCCACTTGCCCGACATGTAAAGCGATTTTTTATATTTTTTAAGCCATGGGCAAAAAAATCCGTTTGACGGATTTCTCAAAAATATGCAAACTTAACTTTAATGAAAATCATCGACGGGAAAATTTTAGACATAGGGCTTGAAAATTTCAACGCCCATCCTCGGTTGAACGAAAATTTGGCGGCCGCGACCATCAGGGGGCTTTCCAAAAAAACATCGGAACATCATATTTACGACGCTTCTTTGGACAAGTCCATGAACAGAGGCACATTTCTTGCCCTATGCCTTGCCCTGAAAGACTACATATCATCGAACTTTAAAGATGAAAAGCGCATAGGCATCGCCCTTCCATCAGGCATTGCGGGAGCGGCGGTAAACGTCGCACTTCAAATGGCGCGGAAAGTCAGCGTAAACATAAACTTCACAATGGGAGCGGAGGCCGCGAAAGCCTGCTACAGAAAATCGGGCGTCAAAGTCGTGATAAGCTCCGAAAAGCTCCGCCAAAAAGTAAGCCAGAAATTCCCCGATTTCCCGTGGGGTGAAAATTTTTGCGACATTTCAGACATCTTGAAGAAAATAGGCAAGAAGGGCGTGTTGAAAAAGCTTATAGCGGTAAAAATACTGCCCGCCTGCGCCATAATAAAACTTTTCGACATTCCGACGCGGGGCGGCGACAGCGAAGCTTCGATAATTTTTACGAGCGGAAGCGAGGGCGAGCCGAAAGCGGCGGTTTTGACGCACCGCAACCTAATGGCAAACTGCCTGCAAATGAACTACACGGGGATTATTCCGCCCGAATATTCCCTGCATGCAAACCTTCCACTCTTCCATTCTTTCGGGCAGAGCATTCAAGTTTGGTTTACTTCCATATTCCCGCATAAAGTCGTTGCAGTGGCAAGCCCGCTTGAAATCAGGCAAAATTTCGAGGCAATGCACAAGTGGAAGTCAAACATCATGATTTCAACGCCGACATTCTTGCGCTCATATTACATAAAGGGCGACCCAAAGCTTGCCCAAAGCCTTAAAATCGTCATAGCGGGAGCTGAAAAAACGCCTGACGGATTTAAGGAAATGTGGGAGAAAAAATTTCCAAACTCCGCCTATAAAATCGGATACGGACTTACGGAAGCTTCGCCGGTTGTTTCCGTAAATCTCCCCGAAAACCTGCCTTTAAATCCGTACAGAAATTACAATTCGTTAACTCGAAAAGACACCGTAGGCCAGCTCTTCGCGGGAATGCAGGCAAAAATAATCCACCCCGAAACAGAGGAAGATTTGCCTTTCGGAAGCGACGGAATGCTCTGCTTGAAAGGCGCAAACGTTTTTGGCGGATACTTGAATGCCCCGCAGCTTAACTTTGAAAAATTCAAGGACGGATGGCTCCTTACGGGCGACATCGCAAGCCTCGACAAAGACGGATTTATCCACATAAAAGGCAGAGTTTCGCGCTTTTCCAAAATCGGCGGAGAAATGGTCCCTCACGCGCTCGTTGAAGAATCCATTATCGCCGCGCTCGGGCAAAGCGAATCGGAGGAAATCACAATCGCGGTTTCTTCCCGTGAAAACGAGGCAAAAGGCGAAGAATTAGTGCTAATAACGACTTTGGACATTGATATGCAGCACTTGCGCAAGCTTCTTTCTGAAGCGGGAATATCGAATTTGTGGATTCCGAAAATATGCGTAAAAGTCGATAAAATTCCGACGTTGGCTTCGGGCAAAATAAGCCTTGGAGACTTAAGGCGCATAGCAAAAAATTCAAAGTAAAACAAAAAACCTTGCCGATTTTGGCAAGGTTTTTTTCTACGCCTTTTTTATTTGTTCGTAAATATTTTTTAAGGAAATAAAGTCTTCGTCTTTTGTTTTTGAAACGAAAGCAAAATCAAAATTCTTTTCCTCCAAGAGCTCGCGTTCGGCGGTTTTGATGCGCCTTTCTATGTCTTCTTTCTCGTCGCCCCGCAAAACCATTCTCTCCCTTACTACATCGAGGGACTGCGGACGTATGAAAACACTGCGAAGCGACTTTGCGACCGCCGCGTCTTTTTTTGCGATTTCCCTCCAAGCCTTTGCGCCCTGAACGTCTATGATTAAAATAACGTCCTTTCCGCTTTCAAGCTTTGAGAGAATTTCCGACTTAGACGTGCCATAGTACCTGCCATGCACCATTGCCCATTCGTAAAAATCTCCGCGCTTTGCCGCGCTTTCAAATTCCTCAACTGAAACAAAATGATAGTCTTTTCCGTCCGCTTCGCCCTGGCGCGGAGCGCGCGTTGTAGTGGTAATTGCCCGCGTAATGTTCTTGCATGAAGACATCAGACGCTCGCAGACAGTGTTTTTGCCGCTTCCCGCAGGACCCGAAACAACAAGTAAAATTCCGTCCATAAATCAATAAGTTAAAGAGACGGCAAAAAGCGAAACCGCTTCCAAAAGAAAAACGGCCGCAACCATTTTGCGCCTCGCACTTTTTTCAAAAATCCATTCAAACAAGTCGCGCATTCTGTAAGGAAGACACCCGAAATACACAAACGCGACAACCAAAATATAACAGTCCAAGACGAAAAGGAATTTGTACGCCTCGTCAACCATGTACGCGGAATTCAGAAATTCGCGCAATGATAAAATCATCAAAACCGAAAGCCCCCTGACGCTCAAAAAATCGGGCAGATACTTGAAAGACAAAAGCCCCGCCCCGCCAAATATCGCCATCAATATGTATTTGTACTGCCCAAAGTCCGCTTCGGTCAAATTGTACAAAATCCACAAAAACCACGCGCCAGCAAGAGGCACCAAAACCAATGCCGCAGCTTGACTTCTCAAAAATCTGAACGCGGGGATTTTGAACCCCTCAAAACAAAACGCAAGCCCCGAAACCAAAAACAGGGATGCCAAAATAACAGTCGATAAAAATATTGTCATAAAACTAAGCCTCAATCCATTCTATTTGCGCCCTTGCGCGCTCCCTGCCCTCCGAAACAATCAAATGGCGCGACAAATTTCCGTCAAGTTCACAAATGCTGTCAAGCCTCTGCCCCCTGAAAACCTCGCTCAAATAATAAATTTCAACTTTTCGCGCCTTGTGGCTTGAATAAAAATCGTCCGGGACAGGCTCCAGAGCCCAAGTCAAATAAATTGAATTGTTGACATGCCCGTTCATGTCGATGTCGTCTTTGCGGACGCCGAAGTTAGACACAAACGGGGAATCCGCAGACGGAGCTTTTGAAATTTCAGAAAAGGTAAAATCGTTGGCAAACTCTTCGTCGCGCATCCAATTCGGAAGTTTATCCAAGCGTTCTATTCTGCGCTTTTTTAAGTCGAACAAAATCCACATCGAGCGCGCGGACGCTATTTTGTCGCCCAAATCGTCGAAAATTAAAAACTCGCGCTCCGTGTGAATTTTGCTGCGCGTGCTTGCCCAGGTTTTTATGAAAACTCTCTCGCCGCAATTCGGCAAACGCGATATTTCAAGCTGCAGCTTCGACAAAGCCCAGCCCAAACCCTGCGGCGCAAGCACCGACGCACCAATTTCCAACGCTTCCGCATGATCTTTTGCAATTTCTTGCATCATGCCAAGAAGCGACGGAAGCTTTAAAAATCCGCAAGAATCGGCATCGCCGACCCTGACGCGGTAATCATCGGAATATTTTGCCATTTGATTTCTTCAATTTGCGAAACAATGCTAAAACACGCGCGGCAATCAACCCGGAGGCCAAGCCATCTGCCTGCCACCCAAGATGTGTATGTGCAAATGCGGCACGGTTTCGCCCGCAATTATGCCGTTATTTACCACAATTCTGAAACCGTCTTGAAGCCCCTGCTCTTTCGCTATTTTGGGAGCCGTGAGCATAAGGTGCGCCAAAAGTTCGGCGTCTTCTTGCGTTGCAAGAGACAGGCGCGGAATCGGCTTTATCGGTATCAAAAGAATATGGACGGGGGCTTGCGGAGAAATGTCCTTTATCGCGATACACTTGTCGTCGCGATAAACCGGCATACTCGGAATTTCGCCGTCTATGATTTTTTGGAATACTGTTTTCATCTCAAATAAATATTATTTCTATATTTGATACTGACGATTTGTAGCGCAAAACAAAATTTTCTACAACACTTAAATTTTCAAAATATTCTTCGCGCTTTTTCTGCGACCAGTTTTTGCCGCCGCGCATTGCGGATTTATCCATTCCCGCAACAACCAAAACGGGCTTTTCATGCCCCGCCAAACGCTTTGCGGCATCTGTTATTTGATTTATGGCGAAAATCGGGTCAAAGTAGTCGCTATCTATGTCAACAAATTCAAGGCAGGCGGATTCATCGTACATCTTCATGACGGATTTTGCGAAATCGCCAATCGGCTTCAAGGCGTCTCCGTTTTGTACGGCAAAGTCTATCGCCCTTGAAACTTCTTCAAATTTACGGGCGGAATTGCCGTTTCTCGAAGACAATATGCCGTTCAAAGCCCTTATTTTGTCGCAATGGGAAGTCATAAGTCTATTAAAATCGGGCAATGGTCCGAACCTTCCACGCCGTCTAAAATTTCGGCGTTTTTCACTTTTCCCGCAATGGAGGCGGCAACCAAAAAGTAGTCTATGCGCCATCCGATGTTTTTTTGCCTTGCACCGAAACGGTAGCTCCACCATGTGTATTTGCCTGCAACGTCGATGTTTTTGTCGCGCCAAACGTCTATAAGCGAAGCCTCTTTCAAAAGCGCGGAAAAATCAGCCCTTTCCTCGTCGGTAAAACCTGCGGAAAAATGGTTCGTCTTGGGGCGGGCTATGTCGATTTCCTCATGCGCCACGTTCAAATCTCCGCAAACTATCGCATTGGGAATATTTTTCACAAGCGAAGCAAAGTCGGCATTCCATTTGCGCCTGTATGCAAGGCGTTTTAACTCGTCCTGCGAATTTGGGACATACGCGCTTATCAAATTAAATTCGCCAAAATCCGCGCATAAAATTCTGCCCTCTTGCGGATGCCCCTCCATCTCAATAGACCTGACATCAAACGGCTTTTCATTTGATAAAATCGCGACGCCTGAATACCCTTTTTTTTCGGCGCAACTGAAATTGTTATATTCAAAAGGCAGGCTTATTTCCCCGCAAATGTCATATGAAATTTTTGTTTCCTGCAAGCACAATATATCGGGCGAATACTCTTTTACAAAATCGCCGAAGTTCTTTTTTAGAACGGCTCTAAGCCCGTTTACGTTCCAAGATATTATCCTCATTTTTAATCCTTAAAATCGTCCAAAATTTCAGAGACGGCTTCCTCAAAACTCTTTTTGTTTTTTGAAAGAGAGCCGATAACTTCCTCAAAAACCGCTTTCTTTTTAAGTTGTAACCTGCGCACGTTCTCCTCTACCGTCCCCTCCGAAACAAGCCTGTAAACCATCACGTCCCCGCTCTTTCCAATGCGGTGCACGCGGTCTATCGCCTGCTCTTCCACTGCGGGATTCCACCATGGGTCGGCAATGAAAACATAGTCTGCCCCCGTCAAAGTGATGCCCGTTCCGCCCGCCCTCAGGCTGACAAATATGACGGCGGATTTTTTAGCATTCTGAAAAGCGTCAACAGGGGATTTTCTGTCCAAAGACGAGCCCGTAAGCTCGAAAATTTCGGCTTCGGGAAAGTCGATTGAAACCTTTGCCTTGATTCTATCCAAAAATTTCACAAACTGGCTGAAAACCACCGCTTTTTTCCCGCTTGAAAACACCGTTGAAAGAGCCGAACAAAGGGCGGAAATCTTGCCGCTGTTGGAGAAGTCGCTCCCCGACAAATTCGGCAAAAGCGCGGGATCGCAAGACGCCTGGCGAAGCCGCGTAAGAAGCGACAATACGGAAATTCTTTCGCGCCTGTCTGAACTTTTGAGCGCGCTTCGGGCATCGCTTAAAAGGCGCGAATATTCGGTTTTCTGGACTTCGCTCATGGGGCAAGGCAAATCCACAAAGAATTTTGGCGGAAGCTCTTTGGCAACATCGCTTTTCATCCTGCGCAAAACAAAAGGCGCAATTTGGCGTCTCAGCCTTTCGGCAAAATTTACATCTTCTGAAATTCTGCGCTCAAACTGCGCACGGGCTCCCATAAGCCCTGGCATAAGCCATCTGAAAATCGTCCACAAATCAGTCAGCCTGTTTTCGATTGGAGTACCCGTTAGCGCAAGACGCTTGCGGGATTTTATCGACATGCAGGTTGCGCTTATTTTGGAGTCGGGATTTTTGATGTACTGAGCCTCGTCTAATACCGCCATTTCAAACTCGGTATTTTCAAGCTTTTGCCTGTTGCGCCTAAGCTGAGTATAGCTCGCAAGCCAAATAATTCCGCTTTCCGTTGAAAAATCCGCGTCCGAATCCAAAGTTTTGCTTTTTAAATGCGGAAAGAATTTTTCAATTTCGCTTCTCCATACGGGGATTACGCTCGCGGGGCAGACTATCAAAAAATTTTTCGACAAATCGTGCATTGTAGAAATTGCGGCAAGAGACTGTACGGTTTTGCCAAGCCCCATTTCGTCGGCAAGGAGCATCGAGCATCCGCTTGAAAACACCGATAATATTTTTGAGACACCCTCGCGCTGGTAGTTGCGCAAAAATTTTAAATTTTCGGGAAGCTCTGCGGAAGCAGAAACAGACTTCTTCCAGTCTTCAAGCTCGCACGAAAGCTTTACGGCAGAGTCGTCAAAAAGCGTAAAAAGCATATACCTCGGCGGTTTTCCTTTAAACAAGTCGAAAGCCTGCCTCGCGGAAGAAATCAAACTTTCGTCTTTCTGAGAGAGGCGCACCAAGCCCCTCTTAGGCAAAACCGCGCACCGTCCGTCCAAGCCGTCCAAAATTTTAAGCTCGTCAAAACCGATTTTTTCGCCGTCCAAGGAAGCGGAAAAATCGGCGGAAAAATTACCCAAGCCGGAAGAGGAAAGCGATATGTTAAGGCTTAGATTTCTTATGCCTTTCAAGACAAGCTCCAAATCGGCATTTTTTGGCACGTCGAAATACTTTCGCCAATGCGTGATTGCGTTTGACGCCGCGCGCGGGAAAGAGGACGCGTCCGAAAGAACATGGTTTTTGCCGTCATATGAAAAACCCGCCTTTCTTGCAAAAGACGCAAGCCTTACAAGAGTTTCCCTCTCTTTCTTGTTTAAAGCGTCGGCGCGGATTGCCGAATCACCGAATGCGGGCTTTAAACCTGAATCGGTTTTCCAGTAGGAGGCAAAAATCAAACTGTCCCGCTTAAGCCTGAATATAAGCGAAAGCTTCATTGCGCCCTCTTCCGCCTCTTCGGAACGCCCCGATTGCAAAGCGGATTTTTCTTCGGAATCGCCAACTTCGATGTTTTTTTGCGGAGGCGCGACAAATTTTAACGGCGGCAATTCGTCCGCCATAAGCTCTTCGACTTCGTAAAGCCCCGCAACCGCGCAGACGGAATCAGTGAAATCGTCGCCACTCGACCCTCTGAGAGTAAAAGAGCCCCTGTCAAAATCAATAACGCAATAGCGCATAGTGCCGTCTGCAAATTTCAAGTTTGCGCTCGCGTAATTTTTGCGAAGCTCCAAAGTGTGGACCGCGCCCCCCGTGTACAGCTTTCGCCCCTCTTTCAATTCGCGCGAAGAAAATTTAGACTCCCATGAGAAGTCAAAATTTTCAAACCATTCTTCCAATGCTGCGCGATCGTAAGAACGCTGTGCGGAACGAACAAACGCCATATCACATTAAGCCGCTACGCTGGTTTTTTGCCCAAATATAAAGCTTTGCATAATCGCCTGCGGAATTTTTCCAGGAAAAATCCTTTTTCATTCCGTTTATGCGCAAATTTTCCAAATCCTTTTTGCGGTCGTAAAAAGTGGAGCAGGCCCAGCCAATCGTGTTGTACAAGGCGGAAGTCGTAGCATCGTAGAAAACAAAACCGTCTCCCTTTGCCCCGTCTTCGACATACTGCTCGACCGTATCCGCCAATCCGCCCGTATGGCGGACTATCGGGGGAGTACCGTAAGCCATCGAGTAAAGCTGGTTCAAGCCGCAAGGCTCAAATCTGCTTGGCATGAGAAAGAAATCGGCCCCCGCTTCAAGAAGGTGCGAAAGCGCGTTGTCATACCCTATATGCACCCCGACTCTCCCCGAATAGACATTCGCGAAACGCTTGAACGAATTTTCAAGCCACTGCTCGCCGCTTCCGACAATCGCAAGCTGGATTTTCATGTTCGACATCAATGGATCTATTATGTGCGCAAGCAAGTCCAGACCCTTTTGGTCGTAAAGGCGCGAAACAACCCCGAATACGGGAACGTTTTTATCCAAATTAAGCCCCAAGCGAGACTGCAAGGCTTTTTTGCATATTTCCTTGCCTTTCATGTCCTTAACCGAATAGTTTGCCGGCAGGAACTTGTCGGTTGACGGATTCCATTCGTCGTAGTCTATGCCGTTTATGATTCCAACCATGTCGGCGGCTTTAAAGCGGAGCAAGCCGTCCAAGCCGCAGCCGTATTCCTTTGTCTGGATTTCCTTTGCATAGGTTGGAGAAACCGTGGAAATTTTCGTGGAATTGTAAATCGCGCCCTTCATCAAATTGACGTTGCCAAGAGCCTCGCAGTTGCGCGAATTGAAGACTTCGCCTGACGGAAGCCCCGCATAGTCCAATATTTCCCGCGGGAAAATCCCCTGATGCTGCATGTTGTGTATCGTAAACACCGTCGCTGCTCCGCCTATGGGAGCATATCTGTAAATCGTGTTAAGATAAACAGGGACAAAACCCGTAGTCCAATCGTGGCAGTGGATTACGTCGGGAATCCAGTTTACAGCACCGCAAAATTCCAAAGCCGCCTTGCTCAAAAACGCGAACCTCGCGCCGTTGTCGGCATACGAAACCGAGCCTTCGTTGTAAATGCCCGCGCGCGCGTAAAACTTGTTAAATTCCGCAAAGTAAACCTGCGCCTTGCCCAAATTCTTGCTCCAAACCGCGCAAAACTCCTCAATGCCCAAGCCCAGATGCACGCTAAGCGAATAGACTGCCTTTTTAAAAGAATCGTCTTTTTTTACGCACGAATAAAGGGGCGTAAAAATCTTGACGTCGTGCCCCTGCCCCGCCAGCTGCTTGGAAAGGGCGGAAACCATGTCCGCCAGCCCCCCGACTTTTGAAAAGGGGGCGCATTCGGGAGAAATCATTAGAATTTTCATAAACGGCAAATATTTAATATTTTTGAAGATTTTGCAAATCTTTTATAAATGTTTTGCGGGCGCGGATTTTCTATCTTTCCACATTAAAGACCTTTGCGCCCTCTGCCGAAACTGCCTTGTCAAGCCTGCGCGCGCCGTCCACGAGACGGTTTAGATAAATCCAAAACGAAACGGAATGATCCATGAATTTTTCGT
Organism: Intestinicryptomonas porci; assembly: GCF_033971905.1. Taxonomy (NCBI): domain Bacteria; kingdom Pseudomonadati; phylum Verrucomicrobiota; class Opitutia; order Opitutales; family Intestinicryptomonadaceae; genus Intestinicryptomonas; species Intestinicryptomonas porci. The sequence goes on along the minus strand of NZ_JALBUT010000004.1, from coordinate 111,975 downwards.
GCGCAAATTCGTGCAAAACAACATACTCCTGAAATTCGCATTTAAGCAAAGTCAGTCGCCAGTTGAAAGACATGCGCCCGCTTGAAGAGCGCGACGCCCAGCGGCTGCGCTGGTCGCGCACGGAAATTTTCGGCACCTTGAAATTATGCCGTTGCGCCACAAAAGACACGGTTTTTGCGATGCTTTCAGCCGCGTATTTTAAGAATAAATTTTTAAACGCAACTTCGTCTCCGTCGGGAAACGCGAAAACAATTTCTCCCTTCAAAAAATCCCCAATCCAAAAACCTTTGGGGGAATGCGAATTAAAAAATGAGACTTTGAGAGCCTTGCCCGCCTCGAAAACATACGGATTTTCTCTTAAATACCCAAGCAGTCCGACAGGCTCTTTTAAGCTTTTCAGAGCCGAAAACACCCAGTCCGAATTACCCGCAACAAAATTTAAAATTTCCGCCTTTGAAACGCACATGGGAGCCGAAACTAAAATCACGTTCGGATATTTGAGCCGCATAACCATGGTTCTGCGCCCAGGCTTGCGCAGGATTTCAAGGGGGAATTCCGCGGAAATTCCGCCGCTTGAAGATAGCTTCACAAAATCCGGCATCGCCTTTTATTCCGAGTTTTCCGTAAAAGTTTTGTCGGTGTTTTTACGCAAAAATTTCAGATAGTCGCGCAATGCGCCTTCAGGCTCTACGCCCATTTCGCGGTACTTTTTAACGATTTCAAAAAGCTCTTTCCCGCACTTTAAACCAGAGTCTTCGCCGACATCGGGAAGTTTTTTCAGGGAATCTTCGCCGATGTGCTTTGCAACGTCCCTCGCCTTGCGCAAGGCGGAAAGCTCGCGCGGCAAATTTTCCCAAAAATCAGGGGATTTCGGGCGCGATTTCTTTTCGGAAGCCTTAACGTCGCTCCAAATTTTTACGACATCTTCCGAAGAGCCGACCTTGACTTCCCCAAAAACGTGCGGATGGCGGCGCACAAGCTTGTCGGAAAGCTCTTTCACAACATCTTCGAAGCAGAACTTGCCCTCTTCTTTCGCCATTTGAGAATGCAACATTATGTGCATCAGCAAGTCTCCAAGCTCCTCGCACATGTTCGGATAATTTTTCGCGTCAACGGCATCCAAAAATTCCGCCGCCTCTTCAAGCAAATGCCCTCTTATGCTGTCGTGCGTCTGTTCCCTGTCCCACGGGCATCCGTCGGGGGCGCGGAGTTTTTCTATGATTTTTACAAGATTTTCAATGCTTTCCATATGCTATTTGTCAAAAGGTTCGGAGGCGTTTTGCTGGCGCGCAATGTCGTGCAATGTCAAAATTCCCAAGAGTTTTTCGGGTGAAAGCTCGTCAACCACCGCAAGCTCCAAGACGTCGCGCTCTATCATGTAATTTGCGGCTTTTGTGATTGAAGTATCGGCAGTGATGTAAGTTTTGGGAGGGCTTGAAATGATTTCGGCGCAAATCAAATCGGAATTTTCGGGTTTAAATATGTCTTCGCTCTTCGCAAATCCCGCAAATCCCCCTGTATCGTCAAATACGGGATAAGACCTGTATCTATGCGCGGAATTTTTAATTTCCGACACCGCTTCCTCCGCTTTTTGCGAAGCCTTTACTCCCTTGACCGAAAAAGTCATAATCGCGCTTACAGGCAAATTCGCCCAATCGCGGTTCCCCCTGAAAGACGCCATTTTTTTGAGCGCAATTCCGTCTTGAAGCAAAACAGAGTCGTAAAGCCCTATCGGTGAAAGCCTCGTTGAAATGAAATACGCAATCAAGTTGCCCAAAATTATGGGTATTATGAGAGAGTAATTCAATGTAAGCTCGAAAATCATCAGTATCGAAGTTATGGGGCATCTCACTATCGAAGCAAGGCAGGCTCCTATTCCCATCATCAGAGCCGCTCCAACGACCGAAGAATCGAGCCCGAAAAGCATACAAAAAAGCGCGCCGAGCGAACCGCCAAGCATTCCGCCTATGACGATTGTCCCCGAAAACACCCCGCCGCTTCCGCCCGTCGCGTAATTTATCAAAGTGCAGACGAACTTGAACGCAAAAATCACGAGCATCGACCTTAGCGCGACGCCCGAATCAAAGGCGGGCAAAAGCACATTGTAGCCTATGCTGAAAACAGAATCGTACCCGCCCGACCAAACATAAGCCAATGTAGCCAAAATTCCCACGCAAAGCCCGCCGAGAGCAGTCCAAATCCATTTCGGAACTTTTGAAAAGCCAAGGCAAAACTTGCGAAGCCCCAAAATACCGCCCAGAAAAAGATGACCCAAAACGCCTGAAATAACAGCAATTGGCAGGCATACGAGCATCCACCAGCCCGTGTGGAATTCTACGTTTGCGATTGCAAGCACGGGGTTTTCCCCAATCAAAATGCGGGACACCGCCGCGGCGACAGCAACCGCAATAAAAATTCCCCCCGCCCCTCTTGCGTTTGAAAATCCGCCAAAAAATTCCTCAAACACAAAGCTTACCGCAGATAGCGGAGCGTTAAACGAAGCCGAAATGCCCGCACCAATGCCTGCGGGAACTGCGTCGCGGACTTTCTGCTTTGAAAGCCCGAATTTTTGCGCGATTACGGACGAGAGCGCGGCGCACAAATGCACGGTAGGGCCTTCCCTGCCCGCGGAATTGCCAAAACCGATGAAAACGGAGCTGAAGAAAAACCTGTAAAAAATGTCTTTCAGCTTGAAAATTCCGAAATCGTTGAAAAAAACGCGCTTGGTCTGAGGAATGCCGCCGCCGCTTGCGGATTTTGCAAATCCGTTAACGCAAAGTCCAACAAACGCGCCCGCAAGAAACGGGAAAAGCGGCATCATAAAAACCCTGTATTCCTCGCCGAAAATTCCCCCTGAAAGCCAAATCCATTTGAACAAATATGTGATTGCCAAATGGAACGCCACCGCCAAAGTTCCGCCCAAAAGCCCGATTAAGGCGCACAAGACTATGAAAATCCTGTCCCTGTTCAAATCGGATAATACTTTTGAAAATTTTGCCGACATAATAAAAATATCAAAAGAATTTTAGAAAGATGCGCGGAAGCGTCAAGTTAAAGCGGGCGTTGCAAGATTAAATTTGACATGGCATAACGTCGCTTTATCTTTTTTTGGAAAATGAAAAATCTGACGGTTATATTTTTTTCAATCGCCGTATTCCTAAACCTATTCACGGGTTTCGGAACGGGCGCGCGCGCAAATTCGCGCAACGTTGCCGTCGAAAACCAAAGCTTTTCACAAAGCGCGTTAAAGGGCGAAATAACCATAGACCCGATAAAAGCTTTCTTATCTTCCCAAAAAAGCCCAAGGCACGACTTTTCTTCGGGGCTTGGGAAAAAACCGAAGTACGACGTTGCCCTGCAAAACGCGTCGCCATTTGCGGTTTTCTTGAAATCTGATATTGAAGCTTTCGTTCCGATTTATCCGCGAAAAGCCGCCGCGCTTTCCGCAAAAACCGAATTTTCAAGCACCTCTTTTCTCTTTTGACATTTTATTCCGAAAAAATCAGGCGCACACCTGAAAAAACATTGCGCGAAAAATCCGCGCAACAACTTTAATTTGGAATAATTATGCCGCAAAATTTGATATTAAAACTATTCGGCGACTTCAAATACGGGAAATTTCAAAGAAAAGCCCGCAAAATCGCCGCAAAAATAAACGCAATAGAAAGAGAATACCAACTTCTTCGAGATGAAGACCTCCCAAAGAAAACCTTGGAATTCAAAAAGAGAATTCAAGGAGGTGAAAGCCTTTCAGGCATTATGCCCGAAGCCTACGCGCTCGTCAAAAACGCCGCACGCAGAATGTGCGGAAAGTCTTTTGAAGTCTTCGGAAAGCCGCTCGTATGGAATATGGTCCATTACGACGTCCAGCTAATCGGGGGCATCGCGCTAAACGAAAGCATGGTTGCAGAAATCGCGACGGGCGAAGGCAAAACCCTCGTCGCCACCCTCCCCGCCTATCTAAACGCTCTGTCGGGGCTTGGGTGCCATATCGCGACGGTGAACGAATATCTCGCAATGAGAGACTCGCAATGGATGGGCAACTTATACTCCATGCTCGGGCTTTCCACGGGCTGTGTTTACGCAAACCAGAGCGCGGAGGAAAAAAAGAAGGCATACCTTGCGGACATAACATACGGCACTTCAAGCGAGTTCGGCTTCGACTATCTGCGCGACAACTCGATGGCTCAAACCCCGGAAGAGCGAGTCCGGCGCGGCTTTAACTTCTGCCTTGTTGACGAAGCGGACTCGGTATTGATAGATGAAGCGAGAACGCCCCTTATAATATCGGGCTTTGACGAAGACGAAATCGGCGGAATTTACGAAGAGCTTTTGCCCTCAATCGAAAAACTAAGCCGCAAGCAGCGCGAACTTTGCAACAGCCTTGCAAGCGAAGCCGCAAACAGGCTGAAAACAGAGAAAGAAGCGTCAAAAGAAACTTTGAGCAAGTTGTGGCTTGTAAAAAAGGGAATGCCACGGAACAGAACTTTCAGAAAGCTTGCAGAAAGCGGAAAAATCGGAAAGGATTTTTCAAACTTTGAATTGGAAATGTCGGGCGATTTAAACAAAATCGCCGCTTACGAATTAAAGGAGAAGCTCTACTTCACAGTTGACGAAAAGGAGCAGTCTGCGGACTTGACGGAGCGCGGAAGGCGGGAGCTTAACCAAAAAAATTCATACGACTTTGTTTTGCCGAACCTGCAAAAAATCATCGCAGAAATCACAAAAAGCGCAAAAACCCCGTCGGAAAGGTCGGTTGCAATATCGAGCGCAAAAACAAACTACTGCAAAAGCGCGGAACGCATACACGCCCTGTCCCAGCTTTTAAAGGCTTACGCCCTCTACGAGCGCGATGTTGACTACATCGTAAAAGACGGCAAAATCGAGATTATCGACAAAAACACGGGGCGCGTAATGGAAGGGCGCAGATGGAGCGAAGGCTTGCATCAGGCTGTTGAGGCGAAAGAGCGGGTTAGAATTGAAAGCGAAAACAAGACATACGCCACAATCAGCATTCAAAACTATTTCAGGATGTACAAGAAGCTTGCGGGAATGACTGGCACGGCGGAAAGCGAAGCCCAGGAATTTGCCGACATCTACAAGCTCTCCGTAATGCAAATTCCGACAAACAAGCCATGCCGCCGCGTTGACCATCCCGACTTGATTTTCAAGACAGTGCGCGAAAAATACCAGGCTGTCGCCGAAAAAATACGCAGGGCGAATTTGCGCGGACAGCCTGTTTTGGTTGGCACCGCGTCGGTGGAAGACTCCGAGCTTTTAAGCAGACTGTTAAAGATAAACAAAATTCCGCACAATGTCCTGAACGCAAAAAACGACGCAAAAGAAGCCGAAATTGTCGCACAGGCGGGGCAAGCGGGAGCCGTCACAATCTCGACAAACATGGCGGGAAGAGGAACCGATATCAAGCTTGGCGACGGCGTCGAGGAGCTTGGCGGACTGCTTGTAATCGGAACGCAACGGTATGAATCAAGCCGCGTTGACAGGCAGCTTCAAGGCAGATGCGCGCGTCAGGGCGACAAAGGGGAAAGCATTTTCATAATATCCCTTGAAGACGAGCTTTTGCGCCTTTACGCGGACATGTCGTTTTTGGCAAAGCAAATCCGCCTGAAATACCGCGAGGGCTGCCCTTTTTCTCACCCCCTTTTCGAGAGAATAATAAAAAGGGCGCAAAAAAAGGTCGAAGGCGAAAACTTTTCAATCCGAAAGCGGATGCTTCAATTCGACGATGTTTCAAACAAACAGCGCGAGGCTATATACTCCATACGCTCCGAGATAATCGACGAAAGCGACCACTTCGTGCGGGTTTTGGACATTTTAAAAGACGAGGTTTCACAAACCGTTTTTAAAGTTTTGCCGCCAGACGACAATGCCATATCCCAAAGCGATTTGGAAAATCTTACAAGCGAACTCTCATTCAAGTATCCCACATTCTTCGATGAAAAAGATTTTGAGGACTTGAAAAAGAAAGAAATCGCAAACAAAGTATTTGAAGAGATAAAAAAACTCGCCGAAGAAAAGCGCAAAGACGAAGGCGCGGAAAATTCTGAAAAGCTTGAGCGCTATCTGCTTTTAAGTTCGCTCGACTCAAACTGGCGAAACCACATAGCCTATCTTGAAGATTTGAGAAACGCCATCTACCTGCGTTCATACGCCCAAAAAGACCCGCTAAACGAGTACAAAATTGAGGCGTTCGATTCTTTCATGGAGCTTTTGGGAAACATAAAGCAGGATTTCGCAAAAAAATATTTCAGGCTTTCCTTAAACGAAAATTCAGCAAATTCCTTTGCCGCAAGAATTCAAAGAGAATACGCCAAACGCCGCGCAAAAATTGCGTAAAAATTTTATTGCGTAAAATTTTTTTCAAACTAACGTGGCTTTAAGCCGAAATAAACTGGCGGGATTTAAATTTTTATTCCGCCGTTTTTTTCGCCAAACATGCCTAAACAACTTGAAAAAACAATTTTAATGAGAAGTTTAAAAAAAGCCGCTTTCATATTGGGCTTTACCCTAATATGCGCCGCCTGCTTTGCGGGCGATGCCGATTCTCTCGGAAACATGCGCTACCCCACAGCTCTCGCCGAATACCCCGATTCGGACGGAATTCCCCTTTTGGAGACATTGAAAGAAAGAGTGAAATACGACCCTTTCAATTTGTATGCAACAATCATTTTCTTTTTGGCGATTATCCACACTTTTTTAAGCAGATACTTCAACGTTTGGGGCGACAAGGTTCAGCGCGCGCACTATGCGAGGCTCGAAAAGCTTGAAATGGAGGGCAAGCTGTACGGGAAAGTGATTCCCGTGTCGTTCCGCGCCACGCTCCTGCACTTTCTCGGCGAAGTCGAGGCTATTTTCGGAATTTGGCTGATTCCGCTTTTTCTCGGAATGATTTTTACAAGCGGCTGGAATTCGATGACCGACTATGTTGACTACCTCGCCTTCGTGGATAAAAAATATACGGAGCCTATGTTTGTGGTCGTGATTATGTGCATAGCCTCAACCAAGCCGATTATTATTTTCACCGGCAGAGTGATAAACAAAATCGCAAAAATCGGCGGTTCAACGCCCGCATCGTGGTGGATTTCGATTTTGTGCATAGGCCCTCTCTTCGGCTCTTTCATAACGGAGCCTGCCGCAATAACAATTTGCGCAATGCTTCTTTCAAAGAAATTCTTTATTTATGAGCCGAGCCTCAAACTAAAATACGCGACAATAGGTCTTTTGCTCGTTTCGATTTCGGCAGGAGGAACGCTGACGCATTTTGCCGCGCCGCCCGTTTTAATGGTGGCGTCAAAATGGGGATGGGACACACCTTTTATGATGGAGCATTTCGGCTGGAAGGCAATGGTCGGCATTTTCGTTGGAGTTGCGCTATACTACTTCATCTTCAAAAAGGAATTTGAACGCCTGAAGCTCGTTGCAAAAAAAAGGCTCGCGCTTGCAGAAACGGAAGAATATGTCCCCAAATACATAATAGCGGTGCACCTCTTCATACTGGCATTTACGGTGTTTACCCTGCACCACCCGGCAATCGTGCTTTTCAGCTTTTTGTTTTTCATAGCCTATATTATGGCAACCCGCCACTACCAGTACGAATTAAACGTGAAAACTCCGATATTGGTCGGATTTTTCCTCGCCTCGCTTGTAACCCACGGAACATTGCAGGCATGGTGGATTGAGCCGATACTTACATCTCTCGGAGACTTCACAATGTTTTTGGGAAGCATTGTTTTGACTTCCGTAAACGACAACGCCGCGATAACATACTTGGGCACACTCGTTCCCGATTTCAGCCCTGTAAAGCAATATCTCTTGGTTTCGGGGGCTGTGATTGGCGGCGGGCTCACCGTAATTGCAAACGCCCCAAACCCCGCAGGGCTTTCGATACTTTCAAAGCACTTTTCCTTCGGCGTCTCCCCGCTTTATCTGTTCTTGGGGGCAATTTCCCCGACCGTGATTTTGGCTCTGATTTTTTACATATTTTAGTTTGACCTGAGGCATTTCGTAAGATACAAATTATAATTTTAACAATAAAACGCATTTTCAAAATAAAAATTTGCGTTTTTTTATAATCGGAATCCACCGTAAAAATGAGCAAAAAAGACAACTGGAGTTCAAGCATGGGCGTCATTCTCGCTGTTGCGGGAAGCGCGGTCGGACTTGGCAACTTCCTGAAATTCCCGGGTCAAGTGGCTCTTTACGGCGGCGCGGCATTCATGATAGCCTACGTTATGTCGTTTCTGCTCGTAGGGCTTCCGTTTGCCATGATGGAATGGACAGTCGGCAGAAAGATTGGCGACAAATACCACAGCGTGCCTTGGACTTACTACTCGTTTTTCAGAAAGCCGTCTGCAAAAATCGTCGCCGCCGTGGCGGTAGTAATACCCTTTGTCATCTGTTCCTACTACACATACATAGAGGCATGGTGCTTGGGATACGCCGTGAATTTTGCAACGGGCGCGCTTGATTTTTCATCTACAAAAGAAGCGGCGGATTTCTTCGGTAATTTTGTCGGGGTGAACGAAAACGGCTCCGCATTGGAGTTTTCGTTAAGCAAAGTCTGGATTTACTTTCTCACGGTTTTTGGAATAAATTTTTTGCTTATTTACCTCGGAATTTCCAAGGGCATTGAAAAATTCTGCAAAATAGCGATGCCTCTTTTAATTTTGCTTGCCCTTATTCTCGTAGCGAGAGTTGCAACCATCACCCACGAGCACACGGGACGCGCCGATTCTTCAATAAACCAAGGCATGGGCTTTATGTGGAATCCCGCAAAAGTTGTTTTGGAAGAAAATCAAAATGGCAAATGGGTTGAAGTAAAACGCCTTGTGGGAGACGCCGATATACAACAGGCTGAAACCGAAATTGCAAAATCCTCGCCTCAAAAAGAAATGCGCGTAAGGGAAATTTCGCTTTTCAAACAGCTTTTGAATCCCTCAATATGGATTGCCGCAGTAGGCCAGCTGTTTTTCAGCATGTCGGTCGGCATGGGCATAATAATTTCATACACAAGCTACTTAAAAAGAACCGACGACGTTGTGCTAAGCTCCATTACAAGCGCGAGTGCAAACGAATTTTGCGAAGTCTGCTTAGGCGGAATGATTACCGTTCCCGCCGCAGTCGCCTTTCTCGGCATAAGCGGCGTTGCGGGAGCTTGCGCAAGCTTGTTCGACTTGGGCTTCAATGTCTTGCCGCTCGTGTTTTTAAAGATGCCGATAGGAGAATTTTTCGGCTTTATATTTTTCATGCTCCTCTTTTTGGCGGCAATAACAAGTTCGATTTCAATTCTCCAGCCAAGCCTTGCGTTTTTGCAGGAAGTATTGGGCGTCGCAAGAAATTTCGCCCTGTTCATACTGGCGGTTTTGATGTTTTTGATGTCTTTTTACTCATTCTATTTCTCGAAAGGATTGGTCGCTTTAGACAGCCTCGACTTCTGGGTCGGACAAACCTTGATTTTCATAATAGCAACTTGGGAAATAATAATGTTCTCATGGACTTACGGCGCTGAAAAGCTCGTAAAAGACGCCAACGCCTATTCCCTGATAAAACTGCCAAAAAATTATTCGATAATTTGGCGGTATTTTACCCCCGCAATTTTGATATTGGTATTCTTGGGATGGTTTTTAAAAGACGTTTTGGGAGTATTCGGCGGCAAGTTAAGCTATCAAATAGAAAATCTTGTAAGCGGCAAAGAACCTGTGGCGCAAGCGTCTTTTGCCATAATAGCCGCCCTCATAATTCTCTTCGGGGCGATGATTTTTAAAAGCAAAGAGTTTAAGGAGGACGGAAAATGACATTTGGCGGATGGATAACTTTTTTATTGTCGGTATCGGTTTTTACTTCATTTTTCGTATTTTGCATTGTAAAAGTCCTCACATCAAAACCGCAAAAAATGATGGGGAAAAATATGTTTAAGGAAGACTTTTTCAAGCCCGATGGCGACAAAAAATAATATCCTTAGGCATAAAATCATTGGGCATAAAAAAATCTCCCAAACTTGTTGGGAGATTTTTTTCGCTTTGATATTACTTTTTCTTTTTGGGCTTCGATAGGACGCGCGTTTTGATTATATCCAACTCTTTTTCAGTGAATTTGGCTTTTGAAAGAGTTTCTTCAAAAACTTTATTTCTGAAATCAATATCACTGTCCCTGCTAAGCGCCTTGATGAATATTCGCAAGCAGTCTTTTCTCACACCGTCAGACGCCTTGTTAAAGCCCTCTGCCATTTCTGAAAGCCCTATATAGCCGATTTGGCGTTCCAAAACTTTTATAATGTCGCTTCGGTCGGAATCGTTTTCGTCAAAGAAGCGGCTTATAAGTTCTTTTCGGTATTTGTCATTGCCGCGGTTAATCAAAACTTCGAGTATTCTGAAATCCTTTTTGTCGGCATATTTCGCCTCAAGAATTTTATCTATCGGCTCATTCATGAAAACCAAAGAGTATCTTGCGGGGCGGTACACGCTTGCATCTTTGCTCATTGCAAGCTCCGCAAGTTTGTCCGCCACGGAAGAATCACCAATGTATGCGCAGGCGTAGATTGCCTCGATTGAAACGATGTCGTTTTTGTCCTTCAAAAGAGGAGCTACTATCTTCAAGAACTTTTTGTCGCCCGAAAGCCCGAAAGAGCGTATGGCCGCGGCTTTTGCGCCGTCCGAAAGCTTGTCGAATTTTGAAAGCAATTCCGACGAGTTTTCATAGGTTCTGCCGATGTTTGCAATGCGTGCGGCATTTCTCGACACTTCGTTTTCGCCCGCGAAAAGCTTGTCCATTTCCTTAATTCCGCGCAGTTTTGCAAGCGAAAGCAACCCCGGGCGAAATTCCTCGGAGAGTGAAATTCCCAATGCCGCCTTCATATTCTTTTGCGCGATAAACTTTTCCCTTACTTCCGCAAGGGCGTTGTTTACGAGAAATTTATCAGTGTTTCGGGCTTTCGCCAAGGCTTTCAACGCCTTTGCGGCATCGGATCCGCCTATATGCCCAAGCGCGATTACCGCGGAATCTGAAATGTTCTTATCCTTTGATTTCGCCAAGTTAAAAAGCGGCTGGGAAGCTTCGGTTTTACCCCTGATTCCGAGAGCGTAAGCAGAATGTATGGCGACTTTCTTGTCTTTTGAATTTAAAAGCTTCAAGAGAATTTCGTCAACTTTCGGATTTTCAAAAGAAATCAAGACGTCGAAAACCGGCATAACATGCGCGTCTTTTGTAAGAAGCGTAGGAAGAACTTTGAGCGATTTTAAAGACGCGGAAGGCTTTAAAATTTTCGCGCAAAGCCTGAAAGCCTCGTCCGATATTTCAGGATTAGACATTGCGCACAAAACAAGCTCCTCTGCCGCCGCCATCTTTTCGGGGTTATAGGCGTCCAAAATCAACTCGTGGTACCATGCGGAAGAATCGCCGCTGTTTTTGAAAGCCAAAATGTTTTCAATTTCCGCCGCTCCCAAGAAAGAGCAGGCGCAAAACAAAAAAGCAAATGATATTTTTTTCATGCAAAGTTCTCCTTTTTTATACGAGCTGCCAGTTTCCGCGATAGGCGCGCGAGCAAAGTCTTGAAGCCTGCTCGTCACCGATTATTTTTTCGGTTTTCCAATCCCAGACGATTTTTCTGCCCGTCCGATAGGCGATTTCGCCAAGCAAACACCCCGTGTTCGTACGGTGCGCCGTTTCAATGTCTGTTATGGTTGCGCGGCGGTTTAAGACGCTGTCGATAAACGCGCTCTGGTGGCTTCCGGGAACTTCAAGCCCGTAAATTCTTTCGGAACTCGGCTTTATTTTTTCGTCGATTATTGTTATGGGATTTGACGCAAGCCTGCCTCTGTCCACCCAAATGGTGCCGTTTTCCCCGATGATTTCAAGACCCATGGGATACTTGTCGGACATTTCCACAACTTCCCCGCGCTCGTAAGTGTAGCGAACCGCAAAGCTTGTCGGCAAATCGTAAAAACCGTCCTTTTGCCATTCGACATGAATTGGCTCTATGGTCTTTGCGCCCTGCATGTGGTAGCCCATCGCCCATTGGGCAATGTCCAAATGGTGCGCGCCCCAGTCTGCTATTTTGCCGGCGCTGTATTCCGAGAAAAATCTCCAAGTCGTAAATGCCCTGTACGGATGAAACTCAACGTCCGCGGCAGGACCTAACCACATGTTCCAGTCCAAAGTGTCGGGAACTTTTTCGGGCGCAAGCGGCGGAACTTTATTGTTGCTCGGAAGTCCGATTTTTATGAGCTTAACTTTTCCTATCGCGCCGTTTCTCACAAGCTCCGCGGCGTACCAAAAATCATGCCTTGAACGCTGCCAGGAACCCGTCTGCCAAATTATACCGTTGCGCGCCACTGCGTTTGACAAATACCTGCCCTCTTCTATCGTGCGCGTCAAGGGCTTTTCTCCGTAAACATCTTTGCCCGCATTTGCGCAGGCAATGCCTATTATGGCGTGCCAATGGTCCGGGGTGGCAGTGGTAATCGCATCGATGTCCTCACGCGCCAAAAGTTCGCGAAAATCGGTGTAGATTTTTGCGTCTTTTAAATTTTTGCGCTGTTTGAATACTTCAGCCCCGCAAGTGTTGTTGTGCCCGTAGCCGTAACGGTTGTCGGACATGCAGGGGTCGCAAAGCGCAACCACCTGCACCCTCTTGTCGCCCAAAAAAGAGCTTGTGTTGTTCGAGCCCATTCCGCCCAAGCCGATTGACCCCATCACAACCCTGTTGCTCGGGGCTACAAACCCGTCCCTTCCGAGCGCGGACGCGGGAATTATGGCAGGTATAAATATCGCCGCCCCCATTCCCTTTATGAAACTTCTTCTATCCATGTTTTCCTCCTATATTTTACTTTCTAATAGTTTGTCCAAAAGGCGAAGCGCAGCCATCACCGCGAATTTGCGATTTTCATTGCGAGATTTTTTTGCGGTTATTTTTTCGCAAACCGTAAATTTTTTGCATGAGGCGGCAATGTATATGGTGCCGTCGGGTATATTAGCATCGTCCGATTTTTCGGCATAACCCGTTATTGATAGCGCCGTGTCGGAATTAAAGAGTTCGAGGGATTTTTCCGCCATTGAAACAGCGCATTCTTCGCTTACGACTCCCCTTCTTACGACGGATTTTTCAACTTTCAAAACGTCCTGCTTTACGGCGGGGGCATAGCACACAAGTGAACCCAAAAAGACTTCGCTCGCCCCCGAAACACTGACGAAGGCGTCAGCCAAAAGCCCTCCGCTGCACGATTCGGCGCAGGATAGAGTCAGTTTTTTGTGTTTTAATTTTTGCAGCAGCTTATCGGCAAGTTTCATTTTCAGTTTTCCATTCTCCAATTTGTGATGTCGTCCGAACTCGGAATTCCATCTTTGCCGAGAGACCAAACATCGAAATCTCCGTCCCCCTGCGTGCTGGGATAAGTGTAAAGATAATCGTTGCCCCACGGATCTTGCAAATTGTCTTTTGAAATGTACGGACCTTTCCACTTGTGCTCGGTTCCGACGGGCGGATATGTCAATGCTTCAAGCCCCTGGTCGTCCTCGGGATAATCGCCTATGTCTATTTTATAAGATTCAAGGGCAGAAGGCAGAGTTTCCAAAACATAAGTGCGGGCAACGATAAGTCTGCTTTTATCCATCAACTTAAAATAATTTGTGTAAAAAAACGCGCAAAGAACAAAAATAATGCCTAAAAGAATCATCATCTCGACGACGCTTACCGCCATAAATTTATCGGGCTTGTTCCTCTCCATATATAAACGCTGTTAAAAATCTCTCAATCGATTGAAATTAGAAATCCCGCCAAACAAGTCAAGACGAAAAACGTTTTTTCCACAACTTGCAAGGCAAAACACTATTTTCAATTTTCCAATTTGTAAAATACGGCGCATAATTTGTAAATCCAAAAATTCAGCCGCCTCAAAGCAAAACTTTCGATTTTTGACGGTTTAAAGAATTTTTGATTGACATTCTAAACGACGTTTAAAATATTAAATAAAAATTGATTTATATTTTATTTGCAAACAAGGAGAAAATCCGCTTAAAGTTTTATCTTTAAACCTTTATTTGCAATTTAAAAAACAAGAGGAAAACCCATGGTAATGAAAAAATTCATAAACGCACCCGAAAACCTTACCCAAGAACTTTTGGAAGGTATGTGCAAAGCTTATAACGACAAAATCAAGCTCGAAGACGGAAAAATAGTCGCAAGAGCAAAGCCGAAAAGCGAAGACAAGGTTGCAATCATCACCTTGGGCGGAGCGGGCCACGAACCCGCGCTTAGCGGATTTGTCGGTGAAGGAATGCTCGACGCGAGCGTGGTAGGCGATATTTTCGCCGCCCCGAACGCGGTTGCGGTTTTGGCGGCAATGCGCAAGTTCAAGCGCGAAGCGGGTATTTTGCTCGTTGTTTTAAACCATGCGGGAGACGTAATGAGCTCCAATATGGCAATGAAGATGGCTGAGCGCGAAGGCATAAAGTTCAAGTCGATTTTGGTTGCCGAAGACATCAGCGCAGGTCTCGACGCCCCCAAGGCTGACAGGCGCGGGCTTGCGGGCTGCATACCCCTCATAAAAGTTGCGGGAGCCGCGGCGGAAGAAGGCAAGAGCCTCGACGAAGTGTTTGCCATCGCCGAAAAATTCAACAAGCGCATTGCAACCCTCGCAGTGGCGATGACAGGTTGCACGCATCCGCAAAACGGCTCTCCCATCAGCGAACTTGCCGACGATGAAATGGAAATCGGCATGGGGCAGCACGGCGAAGGCGGCGGCGGAAGGAGCAAAATTTTATCCGCTGACGAAACTGCAAAAATCATGTTTGAAAATCTCGCCAAGGCAATCGACCTAAAACGCGGAGAAAGAATTTTCACAATCATAAACGGAACGGGAGCAAGCACTCCGATGGAGCTTTTGATAGTGTATAGAGCTGTCGCAAAGCTTGCGGAAGAAATGGGCGTTATCCTCGTAAACGGCATCGTGGACGAAATGTTGACGGTACAGGAAATGGCGGGCTTTCAAATGATTGTCTGCGCCCTCGACTACGAAAGCGAAAAGTACATAAAGGCAAAATCAAACGCGCCCTACTGGGTAAGCCTCGGAGAATAATTATGCTGACTCTCGAAAAATTAAAGGCGATGTTCGCCCTCGCCGCAAAAGTAATCACTGAGAATGAAGAATACCTCTCCAAGCTCGACGCCGCCTGCGGAGACGGAGACCACGGCGTTGCGATAAAAGGTGCAATCAACGCCGCAAACGACGCAATCCAAGCAGGAATGGATTTGAAAAGCACACTCTTTGACGCGGGGTTTGCCGCAATGTCGCATTCAAACGGCTCTACAAGCAGCATTTACGGCTCTCTTCTAATGGGAGTTTCAGACGGAATTAAAGACGGCGCGGAATCTTTAAGCGCGCAGGAGCTTGCCTCTGCTTTCAAAACGGGGCTTGAATCTATGCGCTCGACCGTGAAGGGAGATGTAGGCGACAAAACAGTGTTTGACGCCCTCATTCCTGCAATCGAAGCCATGCAGGGCGCAAATTCGGTTCTTGAAGCTCTTGAAAAAGCGTCAAACGCCGCAAAGGAAGGCGCGCAAAACACCGCGAAATTACAGGCGAAATTCGGCAGGGCGCGCAATCTCGGGGAAAAATCAATAGGCACTCTCGACCCGGGAGCTGTTTCAAACTCAATGATTTTCGAGGCATTTTTTAACGCATACAAATAAAAACATATGGCAGACAACGAAGGCAACATCGAGGCAAAAAACTTTTGCGCCGACATCGAAACAAAATCAGAAGGCTTTTTTTTGAAGGGGCTTTCGCATAACGATTGGGGTGTGAAAAACAGAATGAGCCGCATTTTCAACAAAAAAAGCGGCAACACCGTCATGCTCGCGTTCGACCACGGATACATAATGGGCCCGACGAGCGGATTGGAACGAATGGACTTGACCATCGTTCCGCTAATCGAAGACGCGGACTGCATAATGTGCACGCGCGGCACATTGCGCTCAATCGTCCCGCCGGATTGCACAAAACCCGTCGCTCTGCGCTGGAGTTCCGGCAGTACCATTCTTACAGAGCTTAACAATGAATGCCTGATAAACATAGAAGACGCAATCAGGCTTAACGCCTCAGCCCTCGCCCCGATGGTCGCAATCGGCGGGACGTTTGAGGCAAAGACAATCGAAAATCTCGCAAGAACCGCAGACATGACGGCACGCTACGGTATTCCGACCCTCGGAGTGACGGCAGTCGGCAAAGAGCTTACAAGAGACGCCCGCTACCTCGCCCTCGCCTGCCGCGTAATAGCAGAAAACGGCGCGACATTCGTTAAAACCTACTACTGCGACGAAGGCTTTGAAAAAGTCGTAGCCTCCTGCCCCGTTCCGATAGTAATTGCAGGCGGCAAGAAATTGCCCGAAAAAGACGCCCTCGAATTGGCGTACAAGGCGATAAGTTCAGGCGCAAAAGGCGTTGACATGGGCAGAAACATCTTCCAAAGCGAATGTCCCAAGGCGATGATAAAAGCGGTGCGCGCGGTCGTTCACGAAAAAATGAACCCCGAACAGGCGTTTGAGCTTTTCAGCGACTTGAAGTCGGACATTGCAAAAATCTAAACATTTTGCTTGTTTTAAATAAAAAACAACTTATAAGATTTAGAATATAAAGTTAAATAACAATGAAAAAATACATATCTGTTTTGGCGATGGTTTTCGCGTCTTTGGCATTTGTCGGATGCGCGACAACTTCACAAGAAACCTGCCCCGCGCAGTCAAAAAAATGTTTTTCAAAATTGGATAAAAAAATGTTCTACAAAGACGGAAAATTCAATCAAGAAGCGGCAAAGCAAGCCTATTTTGACATGATGGAAAAAATGGGCTATACTATCAGCGAAAACATGCGCAAGAATATGTGGGCGACCGATTTCGGCTTGGGAGACTTCCCCGCAGTCGGAATGGGTGGCATATTCTGGGTGCAAGAAAACAAGAAAAACGGTCTTTTCGGGCATGAAATTTTGCTTCTGCCCAACCAAATGCTCGTTGAACACTACCATGTTCCCGCAGACGGACTCCCCGCAAAGTGGGAATGCTGGCAGGCGAGAGCGGGAACATCATACTGCTTTGGAGAAGTCGGCGAAGAAATGTCAAAATATGACGTGAAAGTTCCCGAAAGCCAAAAGAAGTACTTTACACAAAATAAAGTCATAAAGATTTCCGCTGAAAAAGGCAATATCGCACAGCTCAACCGCCAGGAAGCAAGGCACAGCCAAATAGCGGGTCCCGAAGGCGCGATTGTCACGGAATACGGCGTTTTCCACGGTGACAATGCCCAGAGATTTACAAATCCGGGCGTGAAATTTTAAAATAATCTTAAAAAATGCAAAAAAGAGGCTCGCTCGAGTCTCTTTTTTGCGCTTCATGCCATCGCCTTTTACAATCTTCAAGGTTTTAACATTTTATAAATCATTCCAAATCTTTATCCCGCAAAGGCACAATGTGCAAAAAAAGCTTGCCCTGTACTTTTTTAATATTATGATTTAAAAATATTTTTATAATATAATGAAATTGCTACTACCTATTTATAACCTGACAGTTATTTGTTTTGCGCTTTGCGCAAATTACGTATTTGCATCTACGGTGGAAACTCCCGTATTAGGTTTTTTTTCGGGCGAAATACCCGCAAATTCCGAAGCCTATATCGGCATAACCACAACGCGTGCTCCTGTTTTTGAGGGCGTTGTTGAAAGCGTAAATGCAGGCTCCTCAAAAATTGTTGCAGGCGGAGAACCCGCTTGGAGCGCAAATCAATTTGTATTTGCGGACGGCGTTCAGCCCGAACACTACTATCTTAAAATCACCTCGGGAGAGCTTGAAGGCGCCTGGTTTGACATTTCTTCAAATGACGCATTTTCCGTTGCAATCGAAATTGGCGCGGGCGAAATTCAAAAAATCGCAAAGGGCGACTCTTTTCAAATAATCCCCCACTGGACCATGGCAACACTGTTTCCCGACGGCGGCGGATTTTCAAAAGCCACAAAAATCTCGGCAACCGCGGGTGCCACAATGCTCTATAAATACACTTCCTATGGAACAGACGGCTTGGAGTATCCGATTGGGGTGAACAGCGCGTCAATGCAGCGTTTTTATTATCGCGAACGCGGCGATATAAACAACTGGTGCGATGCCGATAAAAAAGACGCTTCAAACGTCTTGGTTGAACCCAATGCGGTGTTTGTCGCAGTCCAGCCTGATAATTCATGCACATATTCATATTCGGGCAATATACCAATGTGCGCGACATCATTTGTGTTGTTTACACTTGACAATGGCGAAGGCGTGCAAGACCAGGAAATATACATTCCCCTTCCATCTGCGGTCGATTTTGAATTGAATGAGCTCACCTCCACGCTAATCGATAGCGGCGCGTTTACCCCGTCCACATCTGTGGCGTCAAGCCCCGTTGATATTATTTACGCATATGAAAATAAAAGCTCAGGCTTAAACCTAACGCCCGACAACTCGTTCTTCTACCGCAAACGCGGCGCAACAAACAAGTGGTTAGACAAAGACAAGCAAGACGCGCAAACATATAAACTTTCAGTGGGAACAGTCCTCGTATTCCGCAAAAAAGCAACCGACGAAGAATTTTCAATCCGTTGCAAATTCACTCCAAATTATATTTCAAAATAAAACTTAATATGAAAAAAGCCATAATCTCATTATCGTTAATCCTACTTTCAACGCTTTCATATGCCGCTTGGGATTTGGGATTTGCCGTCGGCACATTCTTTGACAACACAAACGCAATGATTCAAAGCGAATATAAATTTGCCCTCGTTGTTGACATGAATAACAAAGGCTTTGGAGATGATTTCAAACTTGCCGAAGGCGATAGTTTTACGCGCGGCAATTTTATAAACAGCTCTTCTGGCTATAAAACTCTCATAACAGGCAGCCTTATGGACGCAGACGGCGAAGGCTATTTTTTCGCATATTCAAACAACTCTTTCAAATTCGACAATGATGATTACGGCTTTGCAGGCGGAGAAACTGTTGGATTGGTTGTGTGGAATACGCAAAACGATATTTTAAATCATGGAGATATGTACACCGTTATAAATCCCGCCTATACGGACACTACAAGCACGGGCAGTTCGGTAAATTGGACAATATCAACAAGCAATACCGGAAGATTTCAGTGGGAACTTTATAACAAGTCAGTCGAAGGCGATACTTCCGACAGCTTCTTTACGCTCTCAAAAACAGTGCAGGCAGGTGCAGTGCCGGAACCCTCGACATACGCCGCAATTTTCGGCGTGATTGCCCTTTGCTTTGCCGCATGCCGCAAAAGGAAGTAAAATTGATTGCCACAATGCCGCACATTCGGAAAATTTGCGTGTTTTTCTGTGCGGCATTTATATCTTATGCAATTCAAGCCCACGCGCAAACTCCGCAGAAAACAGATAAAATCAAAATCACCTCTGCATATAACATAGATGGGGATTGGATATTTAACCTCTTTGACCGCGCAAACCAAAAGGCAATAAAACTTTTTAACTATCAAGCCAATTCGGGGTTTAGAATTTTAAATTTTAACGAGGAAACACAAACTGCCACGCTCTCAACGCCGCAGGGCGTTTTTATCGTTTCATTGCAAAAAATTTCGCCAACTGAAACACAAGACAATAATAAACAAACTTCGCAAGAAGAATTAGACTTTTCAAAAATAACGTCCGACACCGCTCCACACAAAAGAATTTTAGACAATATAAAATAGCGAAAACAATATCGTTTGTAAACGCAAAGAAAATGCGGATTGGTTTTCAATCCGCATTTTCTCGTCTAAAAATTTCCCTTAATTTTGCTCAAGTTTTAACTTGAAAAATATCGGGGGCACAGGTTCAGTTTTAAAGCTTGCTTCGTATAAAGTCGAGCCGTCTTCGCCCGTGGAAGTAGATATTGTAATACCGTCTTCCCGCCAATTCTTTAAATCCGTACTCCATTGAGGAGTAATAGATACGCCTTCAACATAGCTTTGAGTGTTATACGCCAGCGAAATTTTGCCCGATGTATTGGCTTTCGCAGAACTCATAAAGTCTTTCCCAAAGGCATAGCGTTCCAAATTTGAAACATCAGCCCCATCTTTTTTTGCATTCGGCAAGGCATTCGCGCCCCAAAGATTTGAATCGACTGCCCATTGTCTGTAAGGCTTCGTCGTTTTTGATACGGGGTTTGCCTTGAAATTTTCAATGATAAACGCGCGCGAATCGTTATCGAAAGCGCTTGTAATGCCGTGGGCAGTGCGCTGCATGTAAATAATGCTTTTGTTTGCGCTCGGCATTCCGTTAAATGCTGACACAACCGCATTCGGCGAGCAAGTATTGTCAATTATGCCTGTACCAATATAGGCAGACGCCTGCGTTGATTCGCTCATTAACGCCGTGTCAAAATAAATTGTCGCGGATGTGCGGGTACTTGACGCGCTGTTAATCCAGTCGGGCCAGCCTGAACGCCGCCCAATCTTCATTCCGCCCAAGTCCGCCATTGCGGGACACCAAGGCGTAATTACACTGACATTCGGGCAAAGATACGCCGCCGCCAATGTCTGCGCGCCGCCTTGCGAAAATCCGCGAGCCGCCAAATTCTTGCCGTCCCATACAGGCAAGGCGATTGATTCGTCGGCACTTTTCATCAGCATAACCGCGCGGAGAGATTGGTAAACGCGCTTAAACATTCCGTTAAAGTAGATTTTTTTCGGATCGCCATCATCAATGCACCTGTCGCGATAATGCGGCGATTGCACCTGGCTTGTCAGTGTTTTTTCCGTCTGGTTCCCCGAATTTATGCCGTACTGTTTTACCGGATGCGGGCTTACCGACATTCCGATTATGCCGCGTTCGGCAAAGTATGTAGCGTCTCTTAGGTCTGCGCCATACGAACCCGCCCCGTAATAAGTGACGCATGCAGGCAAGGCAACGCCCGCCTTGTTTTTAGGAACAGCCAAGTAGCCCGTGGCAACTATGCCACGCAAGTTAATGTCGTTTGAAGTAAAATCAGTGCCGTATAAATCCGCGCCGTCGCAATTAACATCGAAGTAATACAAGTCATAAAGAGACTGGGAAGAATGCAAGACAAGAGTCATCACGGGTTCGACAGCCTCAACTTCCGCCTTGCGCTCAGCCCAATATTTGTCGAAGTCTGCAGGGCGAACATCAACGGTTGAAACCTGCTCGGGAGATGCCATAAAGCCGTACCTGTGAAGCATCTGCGCATTGCCTTCCGAACCTGACTCAAAAACCCCCTCGCAAACGAGTTCGGCCTGACCCGCTTCCGAGAGCGTAAATTCCAATTCCGAAGTAAGCGCGCCGCTTGCAACGGTTTTTCTGCCCAAATTCTGCGTTAATTTGTAAGTCGCACCATCGGGAGGATTGTTTATTTGGAATTTAAAAGGCTCTCCGATTTTAACAATGCCGTTTGAAAACAGCGGTACGATTTTAAACGAAGTATCGACAGGCTCGGCAGGGCGTTCAACCTTTGGAGCATCTATAAACTTCACGCCCAAACCGCCGTTTTTATAAATGAATGTCGCGGTTTGACTAAGCCCGTTAGAGTCTGTATAAACGCGGGTAGTTCCGTCAAGAGAGGAAAATCTTTCAACATTGCCAGAATCCGTAATGAGCATAAATTCATACTGCCCGTTGATTTTGGAAAAGCTCAAATAATCCAAAATGTTTGCTCCGTCCGGCAAAACAAGCCCGCCTGAAAGCGTTATGGAAGAATCGTATTCGAGCAAATTAAAGTCGAGCTTGCCCCCCTCTTTGAGAGTCAGCGTTTTCGCCTTGACACCTTTTTCGACCGCGCCAAATGTTCCGCCCTCAACTGTGATGTTCCCAAGAGAACCGCAAACCGCCAACGCGCCCTTTTTTACGATTGTATCTCCCGTAAATGAATTATTTATATTGCGGAAAGTCTGTTTGCCCACGCCGTTCATAATTATTGAAACAACACCGCTTGCGTCGCTGCCTTCCGTATGGTTGTCGCGCACAATTCCGTAGAAATCACCGCCGTTTCCAATGATTTCCAAAACGCCCGTCCTAATGGTTTTATCAAGCGACGCAACGCCCGTGCGGGTGGCAATAATGCCTGCCGAATCTTCACAGCTCGAAACTCCCCCCGCTTTTATAGTCTGCGTTAAAAGCCCATTGTTGTCGGAGCGATAGTTTGAATTTAATATAAGCGACCCTCCCCTTCCGTTTATGTTTTCGGGAAATGAAATATTTTGGGCAATTTCAACATCTGCACCGCTTACCGTGTGAATTGCAAGAATTACGTTTTTTATCTCCAAATCTTTGGTAACTTTTAAAGATGTTATGAAATTGTTTGGCTGATGCTCTCCGCTTTGCCTTCCGCCCAAATTTACCAAAGTTTCCCCCGTATCAGTTGCATAGCTTGTGATTTTTAAATTACCGCCGACATTAAACGAGCCTTGATTTGATAACCAGTTTCTCGCAAAAGCCGAATGCGAACGCCCCGAAACAGCGGCGACAAGCCTGCCATCGATTTCTTTTGTAAGACGCGTAATTTCAAGGTCCTCAGTCGTATTGAAATTACCGTCGTAAGTGATAAAAGACGTAATTGTCATTTTTAACGTTTTAAACGTCGGCGCGCCGTTAATGGAACAAATATCGTTGTACCCCGTGGCAGTCGTAAGAATTTGAACATCATCGCCGCTCGCGGGCTTGGTTTCGACAGTTTCCCCGCTTGAATTTTTCCAAACGGCATTTGACCAAGTTGTGCGATTTGCGAAATCGGATTGATAAAATTCAGCAAATGCCGAAAGCGCGACAAAAGCGGAAAAGACGGAAATATATTTTTTCATGTTTATAGCAGATAAGTATTTAATATTTATGAATGTAAAGTATATGAACCAATGTGCCGTTTCAAGCCCAAACGATAAACCTCAAAAAGATTTAACGCTTACGCTTAGCCGAAGAACTCTTTGGCGTCGGTTTTGGAGATGTTTTGCATATTGACGTATCGGGAACGGAGAAGGGATAGGTCGCGGTGTCCCATATTCAGTTGGAGGCGCGGAAGGTCGGAGTATCTTTTCGTAAAGTAGCTTGCGTAGGTATGCCTTAATACGTCTTGAACCCAAAGCCCCTTAAATCCCGAATTATCCCTGATCTGTTTCCACTTCTTAGTCCAGTTTCGGGGAGAGAGGAACTCGGTCTATATTTCAAGCAAAATATTCTTTAACTTCGGGCAAATTTCGACATGCCGAATGCCACCCGTCTTCAAGCATATCGAGCGGATTTTGATTGAGTTGTCGTCAAAATCTATGTCGCGCCATTCGAGCCGCTTGGCTTCTTTCGGACGAATTCCCGCAAGCATCATAAGCCCGACAACTTCCGCGCAGTTTTTCTTCTTCGCATTTTTTAAGAGATAAGAATCAACAACTTCATATGAAAAAAATATTTATTGTTGTCATTTTTAATAATTCTCGTTGCCTATTCAGACAAATCTAATCAAGAAGATCCTATACTTTCCATGAATGATTGTTCTGTTAAGGGATATAGCGTAAACTTAGACGTGTGTTGCAATATATTCCAATTTGAAAATCCTCAGGAAAATTCGCCTCAAGACAAGATAAACAAAATCATTTTTGCCGAATATACAGATTATGAAAACTTTATTCTTACTCGATTCCGTGAATTTACGGCAAGTTCAGACTCTCCAAATTATACCGGAGAGCTTAGAGCAACAAGTGAGGTTTTCATTAACAAACCAAATTTTCTCTCAATAAAAAATCGCTACTATTATTATAATCATGGGGCGCACGGAAATATTAAAGAATCGGGTATGAATTTCAAAATTCTTCCAAATGGCGAAATCAAACAACTGAAAATTTCCGATGTTTTCGATACATCAAAAGATTATCTTACACCACTTATCAAACTTTCCATCAAAAAGCTCAAAGCTAAATATGGTAAAGACGCATTTTGGGATGAAATGCAAAATATCGAAGCCGAAGTTCTGGAAGATCCAGAAAAAGAAAAATATATAAACTCTTTTATAATTTCTAACCGCAATTCGCTTATATTTATATTTGAAACCCTATCATTTATGCCAAATAGCTACGGAATACCCACAATCGAAATTCCAATAAATGAACTTTATTTTTATAAAGGACCTTAAAAAACACTTGTCAAAAATAAACAATAAAATCACAAAGTTGTTCAATGGCAAGGCGCAAGGGAAATTCTCTTGCGCCGTTTTTTTGGGGTGGAGGAAAAATATGAATTAAAACTAAGAGGTTGGCGGGGGTGGAATGGTTGGGGGGATTTGTTTTAGGAAGACGATGTCGCCGATTTGGGCGGCTCCTGATTTAATGATAAAAAGGGAGCAGGATTTATTTTTTACGGTGGTTGAATTAAGTATTGCCACTGCGTTCATTGATGTGTCGCAGGCGTAAAAAATTTGTTCCCACTTAGGGAAAATTTGGTAGCTGCGGATTTTTACAACCGCCCTATCCCCTTCAACTGCAACAACTGTTCCTATTTTTACGTCAAATTCGGAAAGCTCGACTTCCTCGACATTTGCAGAGTCTTTTAAACGCTTTAAGGCATTTTTGCTTCTGCGAGACTGCGCAAAAGAATCTTGCGCCCCGACAAAAATCGAAGCGCAAAGCGCGAAAATAACGAAGATTTTACTCTTCGTTATTCTTTTTAAACTGGTCGAAGCCCGGCCCCGCATTGTTTCCTTCGCCTTCAAAGAATCCGTGAAGCTGGCGTTTGCGCGTCGGATGGCGCATTTTACGCAAGGCTTTCGCCTCTATTTGGCGTATGCGTTCGCGCGTCACGTCAAATTGCTTTCCGACTTCTTCAAGCGTGCGCGAATAGCCGTCCTGCAAGCCGAAGCGCAAGCTTAGCACATTGCGCTCGCGCGGAGTCAGGGAATTTAGAACGTCCATAAGCTTTTCGCGAAGTAAAGAATATGCCGTCATGTCGTACGGATTTTCGGCGTTTTTGTCTTCGATGAAATCTCCGAAGTTTGTGTCATCGGAATCACCTACGGGGCTTTGCAGGGAAATCGGTTGCTGCGCCATTTTCATGATGGACTGCACTCTTTCAACGGGCATATTCATTTCGTTTGCGACTTCTTCCGGAGTCGGCTCGTGCCCCAATTCCTGCAAGAGCTGTTTTTGGATTTGCATTACCTTGTTCAAGGTTTCAATCATATGCACGGGGATGCGGATTGTGCGCGCCTGGTCTGCGATTGAGCGCGTAATTGCCTGCCTGATCCACCAAGTTGCATATGTCGAAAATTTATAGCCGCGGCGGTATTCAAATTTTTCAACCGCTTTCATAAGCCCCATGTTTCCTTCCTGAATCAAGTCCAAGAAGTTAAGACCGCGATTTGTGTATTTTTTTGCGATTGAAATCACGAGCCTCAAATTTGCGCGCACCATTTCGGTTTTTGCCTTGTGGGCTTCGCGCATATCGTGGCGGACTTCCTTTACCAAAGTGAGAAGTTCGGCGGGGTCAAGGCGGTACATGTTGCGAATGTTTATCAGACGCTCCTTGATTTTGCCAACGTCGCCGATTTTAATTTTTTTGCCGCTCTTTTCAAAAGCTTCAAGCTTGAAAAGGCTGTCTTCGACTTCCCTCAAAACGGGGGAAAGTCCGTCCAAAAATTCCTCAAAGACTTTGAGCTTGAATTTATAGCCCTTGTAGATGTCTTTCAGCTTTGTTTCGAGATTTTTAAAAGAGGTCAAATAGCGTTTTTGAAGGGAGGGATTTGACGCTTTTTCGTAAGATTCCCAAGCCTTTTCAAGCTTGTCTTCCAAGGCTTCAGCCTCTTTTAAATATTTGGGAAGCTCGTCCTTGAAATACTTTTCGCGGCTGTCGATTTTTTTGTCGAGAACGATTTTATCGAAACGCTCTTCGCGGTTAATCAGCTTTTTTGCAAGGTCGATTTGGAATCGGTTTGTGAGAGCTACCGAAAAGAGAGCTTTCGTTGCCTTGTTTTCCGCCTGCTCTATCCTGCGGGAAATTGAAACTTCCTGCTCGCGCGAAAGCAGGGGAACCTGCCCCATCTGCTTTAAATACATTCTTACGGGGTCGTCGAGGTTGTCCGCCTGCGATGCGCGCACCTGCTTGTCTTCCGCCTCGACTTCGCGCTGTTTAAAGCCTTCGACTTCGTCGGTGTCCAAAATATCCACGTCCAAATTTTCGAGAATATTTATGATATTTTCGATTTCGTCGGGATTGTTTAAGTTTTCCGTCAAATTTTCATTGATGTCTTGAACGGTAAGATAGCCCTGCTCTTTCGAGATGTTTACAAGGTGCAATATCTTGTCGTTCAGCACTTTTTTGTGCTTTGAATTTGAAACGTTTTCGCCCTTGTCAAAGACCACTTGTTCCGCCGCCGCTTTCAGCATTTCCATCTTTTGCGGAATGGCGGTCTTCGCCGTCTGGGGGGCGTTTACTACGATTTTCTTTGCTTTTGCGTCGATTTTTTTCGGCTCTTCTTTCTTTTTCGGAGCGGTTTTTTTATCAGACGCCTTTTTGACTGCTTTTGAGGGGATTTTTGCGGGCGCCTTCGCTTTCGTGGTTGGCGCCTTTGAGATTTTTTTGGCGGCGGGCTTTTCCGTTTTTTTGGCGGGAGCCTTTGCCTTTGCGACAGAGGTTTTCTTTGCCGCCGCCGGTTTTGATGTTTTTTTCACCGTTTTTTTGACTGTCGTTGCTTTGGTTGACATAAATATTTATATCGTTATATTTATTATATAATAAATTTCGTTTCCCGCAAAAGGCTCCTAATCGAGCTTATTTGTTTCAATGCATCTCTTTTTTCATCTTTTGACGAGACGGGACTGTCCATTATTTTTTGAAATTTCAAAATTTCTTTCTCGCAATAATTTTTATGTATTTTTTCAAAACATTTAGAGGCGACCGAAACGGGATTTTCTATCTCGTCTTTCGGAGTCGTCATGATTTTATAGGCAATGTTCCTTTCGGCTTCATCTTCTATTTCTGATACGTCAAACTGCTCCCCGCTGCGGTAATACGCAATCAGACGCCTTAGCAAATTGCACTGCGCGTCCCCGCCGTCAATCCAAACGGGATCAATGCAATTAGATAAAGCTTCCGCGATGTCGGGATAATTTAAAGCTATAAGTAATACATCATAAACGGCATTTGTCAATACTTGGTGCGAATTCTTGTCGGTTTTGGAGTCCGTTTGTGAAAATTCATCGGAATAACGCGCAAGGTAATCTTTCACTACCGCGTCGAAGTTCGCGCCAAGCCTTGAAGAAGCCTCCCTTAAAAATTCGTATTTGGCGACATGAGAAGACGCGCATGAAACAAAGGAATAAATGTCCTCCAATATCTGCCGCTTGTCGCCGACTGACGGATTTGGGAAAGCCCGCTTAAAGCCGTCAACCATAAACGAAACCGCCGTAGATTTGTTTTCAAGGAGATTTTTTACGCCATCTGCGCCGTTTTTCAATATGAGAGTGTCGGGGTCTTCGCCTTCGGGAATGACACACACATAAGGTTCGACGTTGCAGGAAAGCATAATAGGCAAAACCCTGCGCGCCGCTTTCTGCCCCGCATTGTCGCCATCGAGCATTAAAACGGACTTTTTGACGTGGCGTTTTATCAGGTTAAACTGGTTTTCGCCAAGGGCAGTCCCCTGCCCCGCCACCGTGTTTTGAAAGCCTGAAACATACATTCTGAGTGCGTCAATCTGCCCTTCTACTATTATGAAGTAGCCAAGCTCTATTGCGGACTTTCTCGCGCGATGGAAATTAAAAAGCATATTCTGCTTCTTGAAAATCGGAGTTTCGGGAGAATTTACATATTTGCCCTCTTCGTAGTCTATGTCAGTGGGCGTAAGAGATGTTTTGCGGGCTGTAAAGGCGACAACTCTGCCCTGGACGTCGCAAAGAGATATCATGAGCCTGCCCCTAAAACGCGGCATAAGCCCCATGACGCTCGTTTTGTTTCGCGGCGCGAAGAAAAGCCCCGATTCCACAATCGCTTCGTAAGAATATTTTTTTTCTATTTCAGCCTTAAATTCCGACCAGTCAACGGGCGACATTCCTATGCGAAGCTCGTCTTCCGAGCCTTCTTTAAACATGCGCTCTTCGTGCCAATATTTGCGGGCGGCTTTGCCGAAATCAGAATTGCCTTTAAAAACTTTTAAAAACCAGTTTGCCGCATCTTCGTGGATATCGAAAATCTGCTTTCGCAAAGACTGCCCCGCCTTGCTCACCGCGCCGCGCGAAGCGTCGTATTCGAGCGGAATGCCGAAGCGGTTTGCGATAAACTCCACAGATTCGGGAAAATTCAGCCCCTCTTTGGTTTGCACGAACTTAAATATGTCCCCGCCCTGGCTCGTGCTGAAACAATAGTAAAAGCCCTTGTCGGGGTAAACGAAAAAAGAAGGCGTTTTTTCCGAAGTGAAAGGGCTAAGCCCCTTGAAGCTCGCACCCGCCCTCTTCAAGCTCACATAAGACGAAACAAGGTCAACTATGTTAACCCTGTTTCTTACTTCCTCAATAGAACTGTCTTTTATGCGGGGCATTAAAACAGTATATCCGTTCTTTTTGGGAAAATATTGCAGATTTTATTCGGCAGCGGGAATTTTTTTTATTTCCTCTTCGACTTCCGCACGCAAAGGATGGTTTTTATCCGCGTACTGCAAGAAGAGAATATAGTTATACCTCGCCTCTTCGTAATTTTTCAAAATAACGTAAGTGCGGGCAAGACCAAGCATAATTTCGGGATTGTTCGGGAATTTTTCGCGCGCGGCGTAAATGGTATCCAAAAACTTTTCAACCGAAAATACCTTGTTTGCAGCGTTCAAATATAAGATGGTGTACTCTACGCTTTCAGGAGAGGCATTCAAGGCTTCCTTTGCGGAATAGAAAGCGGACTTGTTGTCGCCCTTTGCAGTGTAAACCTTTGAAAGAGACGCCCAGGCAACCGCCGATTTCGGGTGTTTTGAAACGACAGTCTGAGAAATTTTTTCAGCCTCCTTTATTTCGCCTTTTTCGATGAGCTTCTCGCTCGCTTCCGAAGCGTATTCAGGCATAAGCAGGCGTTCTTTTGCAAGGCGTTCCTCTTCGATTTTTCTTTCCGCTTCAAGCTTCTTTTGCTCTTCCAATCTCTTGGCTTCGGCAATTTTGCGCTCTTCTTCGGCTTTTTCCTCGTCGATGCGCTTTTGCTCTTCAAGCTTCTTCTGCTCTTCTATTTTTTTTGCCTCTTCCGCCTTTCGCGCTTCCTCTTCTTTTTTGGCTTGCTCTTCCTTCTGCTTTTGCAGGGCTTCTTCAGCCTCTCTCATTTTCCTGTTAAACTCGTCTATATGGGCGCGCAAATTGGGGAACTTTTCCTTTACAAGCTCCGCGTCGAGTTTTTCAAGCTCATCGAAATATTTTATCAAATTCGGCATATCTCCCTGCGCCAAAGAGATTTCCACCAATCCTTCCAATATTTCCGACCTGAGCTTGGCGTCGTCTGCGGGCGCGGATTTGTACGCACCCAAAAGCCAGTTTTTAGACTGCTCCAAGTTTTTTATTTTTAAAAACAACGCCCCTATGCGTGCTGATTCCTCGGCATTCGCGCTTCTTCCCGCATTCTTGATTGCGGAAAAATAGGCGTTTAAGGCGTCCTCAAACATTCCAGCAAGCTCCAAATTGCGCGCAAGAGACTTCCATGCAAGAAGGCTCTTTGGGTTTTTCTGCAAATATTTCTTGTAGGCGTTTATTGCGAGGTTTGGATTGCCCGCCTTTTCATAGGCGGAAGCCGCGTAAACGTACATGTCTGAATCCGACAAATTTATGTCGCCCGCTTTTTCAAAATACTTTCCGGAAGTAAGATGGTTTCCTTTGTCGGCATAGGCATATGCAAGGGCTTCAAATATTTTTACGTCGTCTCCATAGCTTACAAATGCGGCTTCGAGGCTGTCGATAGCCTTATCAACTTTTCCGGCTTGTATTAACTGTTGGGAATTTGCAATTACTTCCTCCACCTCTTTTGAAATTCTGAGCTGTTTTTCTTCGGGAGTTTCGGGCTTGCAAGCGGCAAGGGATGCCGCCGACACTGCGGCAATGGTGAAAAGCTTAAAATTTTTTAAAAAATTCATATTTCGCGATTTTAAATTCAGTTTTTTAAAATATTGTAAAATAAAAAAATCTTTGCAAATTTTATTTTCAAATTATTTCATATTTTTAAATCGATAGAATAAAAGATGGGAGTTTTTTCAAAATATGCCACTCTGCTTGCGCATTTATTTTGCGCGACAATCCCATCTTTTGCCTATGTAGAGGAATTTAAGGACGCAAACGACATATTGTTTGAATATAAGCTTGCCGATTTTTCAAAACGCGACTATGCCGAAGCGGTAAACGCCGTCTTTTCGGAATTCGAGAAATCCGCGCTATGCCAAATAAAGCCTAAAACAAAAGGTAAAGTCGGGCTTAAAATCTACACAAATTCTGGCGCGGGGCTTGCGACTCCCCAAAATCTGGTAATTGCGGTAATAGAAGAACTGAAAAAGCGCGGCTTTAAAAGCGAAGACATTTGCATAGTTGACATGTCAAAGCGAAAAATGCGCGAA
The DNA here is from genome assembly GCF_033971905.1 of Intestinicryptomonas porci. Taxonomy (NCBI): domain Bacteria; kingdom Pseudomonadati; phylum Verrucomicrobiota; class Opitutia; order Opitutales; family Intestinicryptomonadaceae; genus Intestinicryptomonas; species Intestinicryptomonas porci. Next base: position 81,368 of record NZ_JALBUT010000004.1, on the reverse strand, counting down.
TCGGGCTTTCTTCCAAAATATTCGGAAATCAAGCTCGGTTCGAAAGACAACTTCATGGGTTCTCCCGTCCGCGACATCGAAAGCGGAGAGTTTTTGAACAAAAATTGGTTTTACGACAACCCGCTGATGCCGCGCGATTTGCAAGCGGGAGTTTTTCGCGACGAAAAATTCAACAAAGAGGCGAGAAAAAGCTACCTGCCAATCCCACTGTTTCTTACGGTCGATTTTTGGATAAACCTGCCCGTAATCACAGACATGCAGGGAATCGGGGTGTGCGCCGCCCTCGGAAACATCACAATTTGGAACATGTCAAACAACGAAAGGTTTTTTTCAAGCCCCGCTAACGCCCCTATCGCTCTTGCGGAAGTCGCGGCAATTCCCGAATTAAAAGACACAATGCTTTTTACGATACTATCATACGAAAAAGTCCAGTTTGTCGGCGGAAGCGTGTTTAACGCGGCTTTCACTTCGTCGGAAAAGCTCCTGTACGCGTCGGCAAATCCCGTTATTTTGGACTTTTTTGCGCTCGACTACATAAACTGCAAGCGCGTTGAAAAAGGTTTCAAGCCCATTCCCGTCCCGCCGATTTTTGAGTACGCAAGGCAAATGCAGCTTGGCTCTCCAAGACCCTCTGACATAAAATTTAAATCCGTAAAAAATGCAAACTAACCCTAACGAACTCTTTGACGAGGTTGACAGTTGCGACCGTGTAATAGCTCCCCGAACCCGCGCAGAAATTCACAAAAACAAACTGCGCCACAGGGCGGTTCACGCTATTTTCTTCGATTTCAAAAACCGAATTCTGCTTCAAAAACGCTCCGCCTCAAAAGACAGCTATCCGCTCGCCTACACCACCTCCTGCTCAGGGCATGTTGATAGCAACGAAACATACGAAGACGCCCTCATAAGGGAAACAAAGGAAGAATTGGGCGTAAAACTCTCCCTTAAAGACTTCAAATACATAGGGAAATTGGAAGCATGCGAAGAAACGGGGTGGGAATTTACGAAAGTTTACGCCTGCCGCGCCGAAATGCGCTTCAACCCTCCCGCAGACGAAGTCGCAAGCCTTGACTGGGCCGAGATAAAAGATTTTGAAGCCGACGCCAAGGCAAACCCGCGCAAATACACCCCGTCTTTTTTAAAAGTGTACGAATTTTTCAAGTCAAAATGCCGAGTTTTAGATTGAAAATTTTGTTGTAAAACAAGTTTAAATCGTTTTTTTTAAAAAGATATTTATGACAATTAAAGAATTTTCAGGCGTCTGGACGGCTATTGTAACGCCGATGAACGAAAACGGTAAAGTCGATTACGGCTCGCTGGAATCCCTTGTTGAAAAGCAGGTTGAAGGCGGCGTAAGCGGCATCGTGGCAGTGGGAACAACGGGGGAATCCCCTACGCTCACGCCCAAAGAGCATATCGAAGTGATTGCAAAAATACACGAATTTGCGGCGGGCAGAATTCCCGTCGTTGCGGGCACGGGCTCTAATTCCACCGCAGAATCGATTGATATGACAAAAGAGGCTGACGAAATCGGAGTCGAGGGCTTTTTAATTGTAGCCCCCTACTACAACAAGCCGACACAAGAAGGGGTTTTTCTGCACTTTTCGGAAATCGCAAAAATCACCGAAAAGCCGATAATTTTATATACGATTCCGGGACGCTGCGGCATCGGCATTGAAAATGAAACGGCTCTGCGCCTTCGCAACGCCTACCCTAATTTCATCGCGATAAAGGAAGCCGGCGGCAAGGTTGAAAAAGTTCGGGACATGTACGCAAAAGCGCAAGGAAAAATGAACGTTTTAAGCGGCGACGACGGACTTACCGTAGAATTTATGAAAAGCGGCGCAAAGGGCGTTGTAAGCGTCGCTTCAAATTTGATACCCGCCCCGATGGTCGAGCTTGTAAACTTCTGCCTGAATTCCCAATGGGAAAAAGCCGAAGCTCTCCATGAAAAGCTATTCCCGCTCTTCAAAGATTTGTTCATCGAACCCAATCCCGTTCCCGCGAAATATGCCTTGGCAAAAACGGGAATGATTGCGACTTCCGCCGTAAGGCTTCCCCTTTGCAGAATGTCCGACGAACACTGCATAAAGCTCATGCAAACATTAAACTCTTTAAACCTTATATAAAAAATGAAAATACTTTTAAACGGATGCAAAGGCAGAATGGGACAAGCAATCATCGCCGCCGCAAGCGGTTCTGATTTAGACATCGCCTTTAAGACAGACATGGGCGACAATCCCTCGCAGTACATAAAAGACTGCGACGCCGTAATCGACTTTTCGTTCAGAGACGCGACTCCCGAACTCGCAAAGCTCTGTGCCCAAAACAAAAAGCCTCTCGTAATAGGAACGACAGGGCATACCGAAGACCAACGAAAGGAAATTTTAAAATACACAGGCGACATCGCCATAGTATGGGCGGGGAACTACTCAATCGGCGTAAACCTTTTGAACTATCTCACAAAAATCGCGGCTGAAATCCTGCCTGATAGCTACGACATCGAAATCGTTGAAATGCACCACAGGTTCAAAAAAGACGCCCCGAGCGGAACTGCCGAAAAGCTTTTGAAAATCGCCCAATCCGTGCGCGGAACAAGCGACGACGAAGTTGTCTTCGGGCGCAAAGGGCTTGTCGGCGAACGCCCTCAAAACGAAATCGGCGTGCACTCCTTGCGCGGCGGCTCTGTTGTCGGCGACCATACGGTTATTTTTGCCGCGGACGGAGAAAGAGTCGAACTTACCCATAAAGCGGCAGACCGCAAAATTTTCGCGGAAGGCGTGTTAAAAGCCGTAAAATGGGTAAAAGACAAACCTGCGGGGCTTTACGGAATGGAAGACGTTCTGGGTCTCAAATAAAAAAAGATAAATTTCTAATTCTAAAAGGTTTCAACTCTCTGAAACCTTTTTTATTTCTAAAAAAAAGAACCTAAACTTTCTCCGCAAAAATTTGTTTAATTTAAAAAGTACAAAATTATGCCTAGTTCAACTTAATATAAATATGAAAATTATTGCTTTTATTTTCATAAATTTTTTATCGATTTTTATGAGTTTTGCTAGCGCCGGCGAAAACTTGGTTTTGTATCCAGAAGCAAATTTAGAAGTGCCGCAATCAGACTTATATCGAGTCTATTTAAATGACGATAAAAATAATAGCCTTACTATTTATAAAAATGTCTGCAATAAGTATTCAAGAGGGATGATTGGCGAAGAAAAGTATGACGATTTGCCCTTAACAAAATTTAAAGATAGAAGCATACATTGGGGCCGTTTTTCTTTTCAAGGAGAAGTTGAAGTTATCGTAGAAGTAAATAAAAACATAACAAATAAAGAAATAAAAATTTTTCCATCGCGCCACGCAATAAAAGTTAAAAAATTAGGTGCAAATAAATTTTCTTTTAAGCTCAATCGCACAGGACAGTTTTCGGTAGAAATTGGCAAAGATGGCTACAAAGAAGTTTTGTTAATTTTTGCAGACCCTATTGAAAATAATCAGCCAAAAAATTTACAAGAATGGAAAGTTATTGAAAACGCAAATAAATCTTTATCTTCTTCAATTTTAGGAAGTGACACTTCGCTATATTTCAAAAAAGGCTTGCACAATATCGGCGTTTTTAAAGTGCCACAAAACATCAAAAATATTTACATTGAAGGCGGAGCTTGGGTTTATGGTGCTTTTATTATGGACGGTGAGGCTTGTTCAAACGTAAAAATTTTTGGCAGAGGCGTTTTGTCAGGCGGGAAGTTGCATTTAAGAGAGTCGCATATGATTGAAGCGAAAAATGGCGCGAATGGAATTGTTATTGATGGCATTGTTATTGCCGATTACTCTTTTTATGCAGTGCGACTATTGGGCAAAGATAACACTGTATCTTGGACAAAAATTTTAGGTGGCTGGATTTATAATTGCGATGGCATTGCAGCCTATGCAAATTCCACAATTAAAAATTGCTTCATCTGGGCGAATGACGACAACATAAAAATTTATCGCGATAATATTGTGGTTGAGGATATTGTATGCTGGCAACTAGATAATGGCGCAATTTTTCAGCTTAATTGGAGTAATTCAGTTGCTAAAAATTGCAAAATTTGCCGAGTAGATATAATTAGAGCAGAATGGGAATCTGATAGATTTAACAATGGTATTTTAAGCTGCCGAAATTCAGGTGGCATTGATGAAAATTTCGTTTTTGAAGATGTGCGTACAGATACGCCAGTAACACATATTTTCCGCTTGTCGCCACAGGGTAAAAAAAGTCAAATAATTAAAAATTTTCTATTCAAAGATTGGAATATTTTAATTGATTATTCTAAAAACAAAAAGAACTACTTTGAGGGCACAAAAAAAACTCCGCTAACCAAAATTGTATTCGAAAATTTCAAAGTGAATGGAAAAATTTTGAATAAAGAAAATATGAGTGAAATTTTAAAAACTTCCATTTTAAATTGCAAAAAATTTGAATTTAAATAGAAAAAACCTCACTCGAAGCTTGCCAAAAAATTTAAAAATACCTACCGTATTTTATTGATAAAAAAAGCAATTTTTGGAAGTTCACATTATGATAGTGGGTATTAGAGGTAAGTTAGTTAAGGCAACGCCGCTCTCGGCGATTATTGACGTAAACGGCATTTTTTACGAGGTAAACATACCCGTTACAACCGCCGAACGCTTGAGCGGAATAAATTCGGAAGTGTTTTTGCACACTCATGCAATCTACCGCGAAGACTCGCAGACATTGTACGGATTTGCAACAATCTCCGAGCGCGATTTTTTCAAGATGCTGGTTGAAAAAGTTTCGGGCATAGGTCCCAAAATCGCGCTCAACATAATGAGCAGAATGAGCGTCGAAACTTTAAGATGCGCGATAGAAAGCGGAGACGTGGCCCTGCTTTCAAAATGTCAGGGAATTGGCAAAAAAACGGCTGAAAGGCTGATTGTGGAATTGCGCGGAGCTTTCGGGGCGACAGCATCGCAGCCGTCAGGAGCGCAGTCATCGCCCGATTCCCCTCTGCCGCCGTCAAAATTTGCCGACGCAGTGGCGGCTCTTGCGGCTCTTGGCTTCAAGCTTTCCGACGCAGACAAGGCCGTCCGAAACGCAGCGTCCAAACTTCCCGAAAACGCGTCCACGGAAGAAATCGTAAAAACCGCCCTGCGCTCCTAAGAAAATATGGACACCCTTACCCGAAATTGGAGGCAAAACTACAACTCGCTTGAAATGGCGGTCTTGCACCGCATAAGCATGGTTGTGGTACACCGTACAAGCGTAAAGAAACTCCTTGCAGACGTTCTTGAAATCCTAAACGGGGAAATGGGACTTTTGAGGGGAACAGTGACTTTAAGGCAGGGAGATTTGCTCGTCATAGAAGCCTCGCACGGAATGACCGAAGAGGAGATAAAGCGCGGGGTTTACCGCATGGGAGAAGGCGTCACGGGGCAGGTTGCGGCGCATGCGAAATCCCGAATAATTCCCGATATCCGCTCTTCAACCGAATTTTTAAACCGCACAAAAACGAGGGTTGCGGGGCAGAAAATCGCCTTTATATGCGTCCCCATAATTTACCAGGAAGGCGTTATCGGGACGCTTTCGATTGACCGCCTCGTTTCCGAAACAACAAACCTTCGCCGAGACAACAGCCTTCTTGAAACAATCGCAAACATCATTGCAGACGCCGTTTCGGTTCTGTTTTTGCAAAACCGCGAACGCGAACAGCTCCTCGAAGAAAACCGCCGCCTGCGCCTTGAACTTTCCGACAAAAATTCGCGCGAAGGCGTAATCGGAAAGTGCAACAGCATGCGCAGAGTCATAAACATGATTGCGCAAGTGGCGTCGTCGGATATGCCCGTTTTGATACGGGGCGAAACGGGAACAGGTAAAAAATTTGTCGCAAACGCCATTGTGTCGGCGGGAGACAGAAAGCCAAAGGCGTTTGCGACCCTAAACTGCGTGGCGATGTCCGAAGCCTTGCAGGAGGCGGAGCTTTTCGGCGTCGAGCAAAATTCTCCGTCCGCCAGAATGTCGAATAAAATAGGTCTTTTGGAATCAGCAAACGAAGGCACTATTTTTATAGACAAAATCGGCGACCTTTCCCCCGACGCCCAGCAAAAGCTCCTGCGCTATCTGCAAGACGGCTCTTTTTACCGTATAAACGGCAAAACAAGGCTGAAAAGCAACGCCCGAATCATAGCTTCCACCGGCAAAAATTTGGAAGAGATGGTAAAATGCGGAAAGTTCAACGAAGACCTCTATCTCAGGCTTAACGCCTTCTCTATCCATCTGCCAAACTTGCGCGACCGCCGAAGCGACATCACTCTTCTTGCGGAATTTTTCATCAACAAATTCAATAAAAAGCACAAAAAAAAGGTAAAGCGCATTTCAACTCCCGCGATAAACCTTCTAATGCTATACCACTGGCCCGCCAATGTCCGCGAGCTTGAAAACGCGATAGAAAGCGCGGTTTTATCCGCTTCGGACTCGGTTATATACGGCTACAATCTGCCCGCCTCCCTGCAAACGGGACAATCCACCAACACCTCAAAACTTTCAGAGGAAGCGGAAGTTGACTTCACCGCAATGGTGCGCTCGTTTGAGCGCGAGCTGATAAGCGAAGCTTTGAAAATCCACAGGGGCAACGCAACCGCCTCGGCAAGGCATTTGGGGATTTCCCAAAGAATAATGAATTACAAAATCAAAAATTTGGGCATAGATTCTTCCATCTACAAGAAAAACGCAAAACCCTCAAGACGCAAAATCTAAACCCGAAGCGGATTATAAAGAAAATTTCTGATTTTTGCTCCGATAAAAAATATTGCAAAAATTTCATTTCCGTATAATAAAAAGAGCATAATGAGCGAAAAGGCGTTGGAAAACGAGCAGTTGTTTGCAGGGATTGGCGTATCGAACGGAACGGCATACGGCAAGGTCTTTGTCGTCGCGCACACCAGCGCGCAAATCCCCGAATACAATGTTTCCGACTCGCAAATAGACGGCGAAATCAAGCGTTTCGAGCAGGCATTGATGAAAACCAGAACCGACATTGTTTCGCTTAAAGAAGAGCTTGCGCAAAAAGTCGGGGAGAAAGAAAGCTCGATTTTCGACGCCCACCTGCTGGTCTTGGAGGATGTCGCCATAATAAGCGAAACCTATTCAAACCTGCAAGACACAAAGCGCAACATAGAAATCTGCTATATAGAGGTCGTAAACCGCTTCCTGCAAGCCTTTGAAGAAATCGACGACCCGTTCATGCGCGAGCGCATTGCCGACATCCGCGATGTTTCAAGGCGAATGATAAACAACCTCATGGGCCATGAGGAAAAATCCTCGCTAAACCTCGGCGAACCTGCAATTTTGGCAAGCAAGGATTTCACGCCTTCAGATTTTGCGTTTGTCGATAAAACCAAAGTTCTCGGCATAATCACGGAAAAAGGCTCACTAACAAGCCACACCGCGATATTGGCGCGCTCTCTGCGCGTGCCGTGCATAGTCGGCATAAACATCGAGGAAACAAATTTAAAAAGCGGCGACGTTATTTTGATTGACGGCTACAAGGGCAATTTGTTCGTAAATCCATCGGGCGACACACTGAAAAAATACACGGAAATTGCGAATATCCGCCGCGAGATAGAAAGAATTTTCGATTCCTCCCTGCCCTATCCTTCAGAAACCACGGATTTCCACAAAGTTTCGCTCGAATTTAACATAGGCTCTGCCTCCGACATAAAAGAAGGCTCTATGTCGTATTCGGACGGCATAGGCTTATTCCGCACGGAAGCCCTCTTTATCGACAAGGGCAACTTTATGGATGAAGACAGCCAGTTCGAGGCATACAAGGCGGCGGTCATCAAAGCGGAAGGCAAGCCCGTAACAATCAGAACTCTCGACTTGGGCGGGGACAAAACGCTCGCCTTCAAAAATGAATTCGGGCATGAAGAAAACCCGTTTATGGGATACAGGGCAATAAGGTTTTGCCTCGACAGGGTCGATATTTTCACGGCGCAGTTAAAAGCTATTTTAAGGGCGGGCGTTTACGGGAAAGTCAGAATTTTATACCCTATGATTTCCGGAATAAACGAGCTTGTGAGGGCAAACAGCGTCTTGGAACAGGCAAAGCTCGCGCTTAAAAACGAAGGCATAGAATATTCAAGCGACATCGAAATAGGCACAATGATAGAAGTGCCGAGCGCGGCAATGATTATAGACTTAATCGCAAAACATTGCGACTTCATAAGCATCGGAACAAACGACCTGATTCAATACCTTTTGGCGGTTGACAGGGTAAACGACCACGTTGCGCACCTCTATAATCCAGCAAACCCCGCAGTAATCAGAATGCTCGACAAAATCGTATCCGAAGGCAAAAAAGCGAATTTGAAAGTCAGCGTTTGCGGGGAAATCGCGGCAGACCCGATTTTCGCAATGCTTTTGATAGGCATGGGCGTGGACTCTTTAAGCATGGCATCGGGTGCGTTAAGCGAAATCAAGTTCATGCTCCGCAAGGCGTCGTTTGAAGAGTTGCGCAAGCTCCGCAATGACGCCCTTTCGCAAAACTGCTCGCGCGACATTCTCACAATTCTCCGCCGTTTCAGAAACGCGAAGATGAAAGAGTTCATACAAATATGACGCAAGACGCCATTTTACGCATAAAAAACGCCATCGGAGGCGGCAAGGTATTGACAGACCGCAAAAGCCTGCTTGAAGCCTCAATAGACAATTCCCGCTACTCTTTTCTCCCCGATGCTGTCGTAAAAGCGGAAAGCGGAGACGATATTTCAAAAGCCCTCAAAATCGCAAACGAAGAGAAAATTTTTGTATGCCCCCGCGGCGCGGGAAGCGGATGCTGCGGAGCGGCTTTGCCTGTTTTCAAGGGGATTGTTCTCGATTTAAGCGCGATAAACTTTATCGAAATAGACCCGACTTCATGGACTGCCCATGTCGGTGCGGGCGCGATAAATTCAGACATAGACAAGACGGCGGCAAAATACGGGCTGATGTACCCTCCCGACCCATCGTCCAAAAACTATTCGACAATCGGGGGGAACATCGCCTGCAATGCGGGAGGGCTTCGCGCGGCGAAATACGGCGTCACGCGCGACTATGTCGCGGCGATTACCGCATACATTGCCGATGGCTCTAAAATGGAGCTTTCGCGCCCTCTTCGCAAATTCGCGGTCGGAATGAATTTGAAGGATTTGTTCATCGGAAGCGAAGGCTCTCTCGGAGTGATTGCAGAAGCCCATTTAAAGCTTATAAAACGCCCGCCTTTCAAGCAGACCACACTCGCCGCATTTCTTTATGACAACGCGGCGTTTGAATGCGTGCAAAAAATATTGCAGGCAAACATAATGCCGTCCGTGCTTGAATTTATGGACGCGCAGAGCGTCGCGGCGGCGGCAAAATTCAAGGGCAAAAACATGGAAAAATCCGCAATGCTCTTAATTGAGCTTGACGGGGAAAAAGAGGAAGTGAAGTCCTCGCAAAATAGCCTCGAAAAAATTTTAAGCACGCTCTCAAGCGGCTTCGAAACGGCAGACGATGCCGAACCGCTGTGGGAACTGCGCAGATGCTGTTCTTCGGCTATGTTCCTTTTAAACAACTCTAAACTAAACCAGGACATCGTTTTGCCAATTCCCAAAACCGTTGAATTTTTCGACTACTTTAAAGATTTGGGGAGTGAAAGCGGGCTTCAAACTCCCACTTTCGGGCATGCCGCCGACGGCAACTACCACATACATTTTATGTACGACGGCTCTGACGCAAAGCAAAAGCAAAAGGCGTTTCTTGCAATGCAAAAGGCGGTAGAAAAGACCGTAGAACTCGGGGGCGCAATATCGGGAGAGCACGGGGTAGGCATCACAAAGTCAAAGTACATGAATTTGCAGATAAGCGACGCCGAATTTTGCGTGATGAAAAAAATAAAAAACGCTCTCGACCCTAACGGCATTTTAAATCCCCAGCTCCGCTATACAAGCCAAGTTGACATCTCAAAATACGCGCAAAACAAGGACATAAAACTGCCCTGGGACAAGCGTTAAAAAAGCGCGGCACAAACCGCGCTTTCAAAAATGCCTGCATCTAAAACTTGGGCGGGCGCGGAATTTTTCTGATTTGGTTTCTAACAGCTGCGATTGTGTTTTCTTCCAGCAATCCCGAAAAAGCCATGCAGGGCATGACGACTGATTTTTTCATCAAAATAGTGCCAGGTTGAAGAACGCTGTTGCAGCCAGATTCCGCGTACTCTCCGAAGAACGCCCCTACTTTTCTTAGCCCCGTGTTAACTTTGCCATCGGGCGTCGAAACCGAAACAGAGGCGTTATCCAAGCGCAAATTTGCGCAAATTACACCCGCGCCCGTGTGCGCCCCAGTTCCCATAATCGTGTCACCAATATAATTATAGTGCGGAGTTTGAACCTTGTCCATCAAGAGCGAATTTTTGTACTCGCAGGAATTGCCTATAACGCATCCCTCGCCGATGATGACACTGCCCCTTATAAAGGCTCCCGGGCGGACTTCGGTGTTCGCCCCTATCCATGCGGGCCCCGTGATTGAAGCAAACGCGGGCAGCTTCACGCTCGGATGGATATATACTTTTCCCTCGATATGTACTCCGCTTGGGATGTCTTTTTTGCCTTCGAATTTTGAAAAATCGACGCTGTTTAAAGCGGTTTTTATATTTTTAAGCCACTCCCATGGCTCTGCGTCTGCGTCGAAAAACTCTTTAAAAACTTCAAGCGACTTCGGAAGGTCGAATAAATCTTTTGCTTTCATAAAAATATCAATCTCATATATTCGATTTTTTGTAAAATAAAAAAATATCATAAAAAAGTGTTTTTATTTGACAAGCATATCCTCGAAGAAGATTATAAGTGTTATGAAAAATATAAAATTATTTATTCCCATATTATCCATTTTTGCAGTTTCCGCTTTTGCGCAAGAAGAAACTGTTTTTGACGAAATTTGGGAATTTGATTCAGAAAACGAGGCGGCGAACACAATCGACGGAAATTACACTGCACCATACGATATCAATACGTTGATAGACGTTTCAAACGGCTCTTTGACAGTCACGGGGCATTTTGAAAACAAGGGCATTACAACAATCAAGGGCGCGAATACAATAAATGCCGAAGGCGCAACAACAAAAAGCGAATACAGCTTTAACGCAACCGGTACTAATCAACATAACAGAAATCAACTCATATTGGAAAATGTAAATATCAATATGGGTAATTTCTACAACGAAAGAGGCGGCGGATTAAACACTGTTTCGCCTTTGTTGACAGTAAAAGGATATGTTACTTTCTCAAACAATCTCACAACGAAGCAATACGGAACAATCCTAATATCGGAGGGCGCAAAACTTGAAATTCTAAACGGCAAAACTTTTGTGATTGAAAATTCTGTCGGCACGTTGAAATTTGAAAATGCTACAAAAAGCCAGTTTATTGCCCCTTGGGAATTTAAAAATCAATCTGAATCCGTTTATGATTTTACAATTACAAACGATTCCTTGGAATGCGTTGACGCTTCGACTGCGGTTATACAGGCAAGATTTGTAAAAAGCCTGAATGGTAAAATTTTATTGGACTTTACAAATCTGATGTTAAATGACGACTTTGTAGCAGGAGAGACTTACAAAATTGCACTTATAAATTCATATTCCGGAGAAGTAGGTTCGGGGAAATTTGACGATTCTTGGCAAATTCTTGCCGAAAACGTATTGGAAGGCGAATTTGCAAAATTTGCAGGCTTTACAAAAGACAACAATGTGCTTTATGTAAATATTCAGGCAGTTCCGGAACCCGCAACATATGCGGCAATATTCGGAGCGATTGCGCTTTTAATTGCGGCGTACAGGCGCAAAAAATAAATTTAAACCACGCAAAAAAAAGAGGGATTTTCAAAACAAAATCCCTCTTTTTTTATAGTAAAAATCTATACCGTATTTTTTTGCACTTTAACAAAAACCAAAGTTTACAAATCTAAGCAAAAAACGCGCACCAATTTTTTGATGCGCGTTTTGTATTTAAAAATCTTTCGATTAGCCAATCTGGTAGCGTTTTTTAATCAGATTTGCTAATCTTTTGATTAGCCAATCTGCGCGTTTTTTAATCAGATTTGCTAATCTTTCGATTAGCCAATCTGCGCGTTTTTTAATCAGATTTGCTAATCTTTCGATTAGCCAATCTGCGCGTTTTTTAATCAGATTTGCTAATCTTTCGATTAGCCAATCTGGTAGCGTGTAAAACGCTTGATTTCCAACTTTTCGCCGATTGTGGCGATTTTGTTTGTGAGGACTTCCTTAACAGTGTGGCTGTCGTCCTTTACAAAGGGCTGTTCGAGCAAGCATACACTCTTGTAGTACTTGTCGAGCTTGCCTTCAACAATCTTTTCCTTGATATTGTCGGGCTTCTTGTCTTCTGCAAGCTGTGCCATTGCGATTTCGCGTTCCTTTGCAACGAGTTCAGCAGGAACTTCTTCGCGGGAAATGCAAATAGGAGCAACTGCCGCGATGTGCATGCAAAGATCTTTTACGAACGACTGGAAATCTGCATTCTTTGCAACGAAGTCGGATTCGCATGCAACTTCGATAAGAACGCCCACTTTGTTATTTGAGTGGATGTAAGCCGAAACCAAACCTTGCGAAGCTGTTCTGCCCGCTTTCTTGTCGGCAATAGCCGCGCCTTTTTTGCGCAAAACTTCGACTGCCGCGTCAGCGTCGCCGTTAGTTTCAACAAGGGCTTTTTTGCAATCCATCATGCCTGCGCCTGTGCGAGCGCGCAAGTCGTTTACCATTTTAGCGTTAATTTCTGCCATTTTTAAGCCTTGTCAATTATTCGTTTTCGATTTTCTGCACGTCGATGTCAGCGGCGATTGTAACTTCGGGCTGTGCCGAAACAACTGCTTTTCCGCCTGCAACCGCGCGGGGAGCTTTTACTTGGACTGTGCGGCGGTTCAAACCTGCCTGTACTGCTTCAACCAAAACTTCCGTGATGAGGCGAATGCTCTTTACAGCGTCGTCATTGCCCGGAATCGGGTAGTCAACGGAAGTCGGGTCGGAATTTGTGTCAACCAAAGCGACAACGGGGATGCCGAGCTTGCGGCATTCCGCAACTGCGATTTCTTCAGTCTTTACGTCAACAACAAATGCTACTCCCGGGAGTTTGGAAATGTCCTTGATGCCTTCAAAATTGCGGTTCATGCGGCTCATTTCACGGCGGATTGCCGCGGCTTCCTTCGCATAAAGCTTGTCCATTTCGCCATTTGCTTCCATGTCGAGGAAACGGCGGTATTTTTTGAGGCTTGTCAAAATTGTTTCAAAGTTTGTGAGCGTGCCGCCAAGCCAGCGGTTTACGCAAAACGGCATATTGCACATTGAAGCGGCTTCGCGCAAGATTTCCTGCGCCTGACGCTTTGTGCCGATAAACATAATGTCTTTGCCGTCGGCAACGATGTCTTCAATGACTTTCACAGCCTTTTCGAGCTGTTCGTATGTCTTTTCGAGATTGATGATTGAAACGCCCGAGCGGTGGTCGTACACATAGGGCTTGGAACGCGGGTTCCAGCGGCGTGTCTGGTGGCCGAAATGGACGCCTGCGTCCATCAAATCTTTTACGGTGATATTCATATTTTATGCTCCGTATTTTCCTCGCGGAAAACCTTGGATACTTTCTATGTTTTTATTGTTTTAGGTTGTTTTGCACCAAATGCCACTGTGGCATTCAGTAAAAGTTATATAGAAAAGACTAATCCCCCGCACTATGCAAGCTTTTTATTAAAAAATTTCTAATTTTTCCCCAAGAAAACGTTTAAAAAAAAATCCGCAAAAACACCGCCTATCGTTTCCATAAAAAAACGCCGGCATTTTGAATGCCGACGCTTTTAAAATTTTACCGACCTATAATAATTATGAGGGTATACAGGTTTATAAAACTATCAAATATTTTTTAAAGAAATACGATTTTCTTTATTTATTATAAATTGCCAAGCAGAGAATTTGTTTTGAAAATCAAATTGGAAAGCGAATAATTGCCTCCGCCCAAAACCGCCAGCGCAATAAAACCGAATAAAAACACCACAGCAAGCTCCCTGTCAGACCACGCGGCATTTTTCAAGAACACAAACGCCGCCACAAACATGGTAATCGAAATAAAAACCGAAGCCGTCCTCGTAAACAGCCCTAAAATTACCAAGGCGGAACATACCAATTCCGTGAAAGTCGCAAGATAAAGGGAATTTGCGGCTCCAATTCCAATCGGGTCGAGCCACTTTTCGGCTCCGCCGTTTAAAATCAATTTAAACTTTTGCAATCCGTGCACAAGCATCGCTCCTCCCAATCCGAGGCGAAGCAGAAGTGCACCCGCGCTGAAAATACATTCGTTCATATTTATTTTTTCGGAAAAACAAAACTTATTTTAACGCCTAAAAATTTCCTCGCAAAAATTTTTTTTAAATCCAATATTCGCTTTATGCAAATTTTTAATTTTGAATTGGGTCCGCTTGGCGTCAACAGCTTTTTGATTATCCCCGAAAATTCCGACGCAGTTTTAATCGACGCTCCCGAAGGCTCTTTTGACGCAGTTTCAAAACACCTTGCGCCTTTCGGCAAAAAAGTCGGCGCACTTCTCTTGACGCACGGGCATTGGGACCATATTTGGGACGCAAAAAAATTCCAAGACGCGGGAGCGAAAATATACGCACACCCCGAAGGCAAAATTTTTGTCGAAGAATCGGGCGCGCAAAACGCCTATATGTTTGGCGAAAGCGGGCTTGAAAACCCGAAAATCGACAAATACCTTTACGATGGCGAAATCTTGGAGTTCGGCGACTGCAAAATAGAAGCAAGGCACACCCCGGGGCACTGCGCAGGAAGCGTAATTTTTTACATAAAAGACAAAGACATCGCGTTTGTCGGAGACTTGATTTTCGCGCAAAGCGTCGGCCGCACCGACATGCCGACGGGAGACTTCGCGCTTCTTCAAAAGTCGATAAAAAACAAAATATACACCCTGCCCGACTCCTGCAAGCTCCTGCCGGGGCATGGAGAATTTACGAGCGTCGAAATCGAAAAACACTCAAACCCCTACGTTTCGGAATAAATGAATTGCGACGAAAAATTTATGAGCCGCGCCCTTGAGCTTGCACATCTTGCCTGGGGAAAGACCCACCCCAACCCCATGGTCGGAGCGGTAATCGTAAAAGGCGGCAAAATAATAGCAGAAGGATACCACAAAAAAGACGGGGATTTGCATGCCGAAAGAAACGCAATAAACTCCCTAACCCAAAGTCCCGAAGGGGCGACAATTTACGTTAGTCTTGAACCGTGCTCAACGAAAGGCAGAACGGGAGCGTGTACTGATGCCATAATTGCAAGCGGAATAAAAAAAGTCGTCATCGGAACTCTCGACCCAAATCCCGCGCACGCAGGAAAAGCCATCGGCATTTTAGAAAACGCGGGCATTGAATGCAAAGTCGGAATATTGGAAAAAGAGTGCAGGGATTTAAACATAATATTTAACCATTTCATAACAGAAAAAAACGCTCTTCTTGCGATAAAATACGCCCAGACAAAAAACGGGAAAATCGCCGAAAAACGCGGCATTCCGTCGCAAATAACATCGGAAGCCGCGCGGAAGCACCTGATGCACTACCGCGCCCTCTTCCCCGCAATAGCCGTCGGTTTCGGAACGCTTTTGGCAGACAATCCGTCTCTTACGATAAGGGATGAAAGCGGCGAAAACTCAAATCTAAGATTTATCCTCGATAGAAATCTAAACTGTGCAAAATTAAACCTCTCAAACTACAAAGTTTTTTCCGACAAATTCAAGGACTTGACAACCGTTGTATGCGACCTTGGAGCGCCGAGAGAAAATCTGGAATTTTTGAAATCAAAAGGAGTGAAAATCCTGCAAATAAAAACAAGGCGTGAAGAGGAAAAACTTTTCTGGCAAAACTTAAAAATAGACATAAAACAGCCGGCAATAATGGTTGAAGGCGGCGCAAAAATATTGACTTCAATAGCAAGATGCAACGCCGCCGATTATGCTTTTAAGTATATTGCGGAAAAAGTATTTGAAAATACGGACGCGCTTGACGCTTTTGACTGCCCCGCTCCCGAAATAAAAAATCCCGTTTTGGAAAAACTGCCGCCCGACATTTGTATTCGAGGTTTTTTGCAATAACTTGTTGTGGGAACAATATTTTAAGTCCTTAGTAAAATCTTGACATTTATCAAAATTTTCATATTAACATTTGTATTCAAACTTTAATTTTTATTTTAACGGATACAAAATATGAAAACTCCAAAATATACTGCTGAAAAAAATATTCGCGCTTGCTTTGTCAGGGCTTGCCCCGATGCTTGCAGCCGCCCAAACGGGAACATACCCTGATGCTGACGAAGGCAAGGAAATAGAGTCAACCCTTGTCTACGCGAGAATTCAGGAAAGCGCAACTTACGACCCCTCAACCTGGGCTGACAACCCGTGGACGTATTTTGTTAAATATAATTATACCGACAAAACATCAAGCGCATTGTTGGAAGCTCCCGATTTAGCGGGCGCGCCTCTTGAAAGCACATCAGTTGAATTTGGAGCCTATGGCAAAGTATTTAATTTTACGGATGTTAATTTGACTTACAAGTGGGCGGTTTTCAACCAATACACAACCGCAAATTTAGATAACGCTTCGCTAAACCTCTCATCACGACAAATATCAGACGGAAGATACGGCGGACAAGAAAATGATTTATATTTTGCAACTGTAAATCTTAAAAACGGCTCCGCTTTAAATTATGGAGTCGGCAATTCAGTAAGGTTTTGGTTCTCAAACCTCGACATGCAGTACTCCTCTATGAAAGGCGGGCTAAATTTGTGGCACACCGCAAATGTAAGCTTGAAAAACTCCGACATAACCGCAACGGGAACGCTATTGCAAATACACGGCAACGGCAACTCTTTCGTTGAATTAGATAACTCCGCCATGTCAACATCTACAACTGCAAGCGGGCTTCAATTATACGGGCATGCGGCAAGTGAAAATACACCAATAGAAATTACACTAAAAAATAATTCCAAATTCACTGCGGGAGCCGTCAGCGAAGTAAACGGTTTTACCGCAACGAGCGGGGGAGACAGCTGGATTGGATGGGCAAATAAGGAAAACGGCAAGATTACCGTAAACATAGAATCGGGTTCTGAAATGATTTTGGGCTCAACTGCAATCGGTCGTCAAGACGCATACAAGCAGGCGGCGGCGAATTACGGCATAAATATTTCGGGTTCGGAAGGCAATATTTCAAAGCTGATTACAAGAAACTTGATATTGAATACTTCAACCAACGAAGCTGCCACAGAAACTTCATACAATACCTTCGTAAACGTCGGCGAATATTCGCTTTTGAGTGCAAATAACATTTATCTTGCGGACGTCTCCAATGCCGTAAGTGGCACGGCTAAAATATCCGTTGCAAGCAATTCGCAAGTTATGGTTTACCAGTCTTCGGCATTAAAAGAAGGCGATGAAACCATTTACAATGACGGGGGCGCAATAAACGTTGGAACAAAAGTACGCGCAGGCGGAAATGCCATTTTTGAAGCGGACGGCTCTTCGATAAGAGTTGAAACAAGCACAATATCAATTGGCAGCGACACGTCAACGGGAGGCTCAAATACATTCTCGATAAAAAACACCTCGACCGACGTTTCAAAACAAAACTATGTTTCGGCTTTCAACTACGAAATGAAAAATTCCAAAGTTGAAGGTTCTACACAGACAAACCGCTTGGTTATCGACGGCAACACCTATGTTTCAGGCAGAACTTCCCCCGGCAACGGCGACAAGTCCCTCAGATTTAACGTCGCAACCAACGAAAGCGCATCTGGCGTTTCAGAATTGGTCTTGAAAGGCGAAAATCTCGAATTCGGATATTTCTTCCAGCTAAACGCGGGCAACGAAGCCTCAACGGGCGGACAAGGCATTATAACCATTGCGACATCGAGCGCAAAATCCAACGGACAAAACGGATTTTACATCTCAAACAATATGTCGATTTTGGGCGGCGACGGCACAAGCGCGGAAAATCCCATAGGCGGCGTGCTCAGAATGCAGGCGGACGAATCGGGCTTCGGATACGTCAATGCAAATGCCATAAACTTCACGGGCATATTGGAATTGGACTTTACCAAGCTCTTGGGAAAATACGAAGAAGGCGTAACCTTTAAGCTTATAAATGCAAGAAACACAAACGACAGCTCCACATGGCTTTCTTTCTGCGACAACCTCGTGCTTGAAGACTACTCGAATATAAATATCAAATTGCGCGACGAAACCGACGAAGTGATATTTGAGCTAAACGGCGGCGAACTCTCGGTAATATATACCTCATACGTACCCGAACCAAGCACATTTGCGGCATTCTTCGGAGCAATCGCCCTTGCTTTTGCAATGTATAGAAGAAGAAAATAAAGGCATAAACGAATTTGGGGAGGCTTCGGTCTCCCTTTTTTTGGCAAAAACTTCGCGCAAAAGACAAATAACAAAAATGTAGTTTTTCGCAATAAATTCGATTTTATTTAAATTAAAACTTGTATGAGTATTTTTTTGTGCCATTCTTGACAAAATGAAGACTTTATTTGTACCTTCTGAAAAATACTCAAAAGAATTGCGCGTGGCAATAACTCCTTCCGATGCGGCAAAGCTTTCCAAGCTCGGTTGGAGCGTCAATGTCGAAACAAACGCGGGCACCGGTGCGGGATTTGCAGACGCCGACTATGTCAATGCAGGGGCAAACATCGTTTCAGCCGACTTTGAAAAGCAAGCCGACTTCGTTGCGTGCGTGCGCAAACCTTCAATCGAATCCATTAAAAACCGCAAACAAGGCTCTTTCCATTTAAGCCTTCTCGACCCCTTTAACGAAAAAGAGCTGATTAAGGCTTTTGCCGACAACAATGTCACGGCGGCAAGCTTTGAAATGATACCAAGAAGCACAATCGCCCAAAAAATGGACGTATTAAGCTCTCAGGCAAACCTCGCGGGATATTACAGTGTGTTAAAGGCGGCAACCACAATAAATAAAATCATGCCGATGATGATGACGCCCGCAGGCACGATTTCGCCGCTTAAAGTATTTGTAATCGGCGTCGGGGTCGCGGGCTTGCAGGCGATTGCAACCGCAAAACGTCTCGGTGCGCGTGTTGAAGCTTTCGACACCCGTCCTGTAGTGGAAGAGCAAGTTAAAAGCTTGGGCGCAAAATTCGTTAAAATCGACATCGGCGAAACGGGACAGACCGCACAAGGCTATGCGAAAGCCCTTACTCCCGAACAAATCGAGCTTCAGCAAAAGGGGATGGCGAAAGTCTGTGCGCAATCAGACATCGTAATCACAACCGCAAAACTCTTCGGCAGAAAGCCCCCGCGCCTCATTACAGAAGAAATGATTGCCGCAATGAAACGCGGCAGCGTCATAGTTGACTTGGCGGCTGAAAGCGGCGGAAACGTTGCAGGCTCCAAGTTCGGCGAAATCGTCGAAACCGAAAACGGCGTGAAAATTATCGGCGACACCACATTTGAAAGCGATGTCTCAGCTTCCGCAAGCCAGATGTACAGCGCAAACGTCTATAATTTCATAGAGCACTTCACAAACAAGGAAACGGGCTTTGCCGTAAACTTGGAAGACCCGATTATGAACGGTTGCATCGTAACTTCAAACGGGGAAATCCGCGACGAACGCTTCAAATAAAACTTTAAATTTCATTAAAATAATATGGAAATTATATTGCTATTATTCATATTCACGCTCGCGGCGTTCTTGGGGTTTGAGCTTATCGCAAAAGTCCCAAGCCAGTTGCATACGCCGCTTATGAGCGGCTCAAACGCAATCAGCGGCATCACAATAGTCGGCGCAATCATCGCAACAGGCGGCACCACAAACGACACCCTCGCGACAGTGCTCGGTTTTGCGGCATTGGTGCTTGCGTCAATCAACGTTGTCGGCGGCTATCTGGTGACAAACAGAATGCTTGGCATGTTCAAGACTAAGAAGGAAGGCAAATAAGATGAGAGAAATTCTTATAAACATAACTTACATTCTTTCTGCCTGCCTATTTATATTCGGCATCAAAATGCTCGGCAAGGCGGAAACCGCTAAAAAAGGCAATCTAATATCGTCGGCAAGCATGCTGATTGCTGTTGTCGCCACGCTGTTTGACAGACAACTTTTGAATTGCGATTTTGCAATGTGGGCTCTTATCTTCGGCGGAATTTCGCTTGGCGCAATAATTGGCTGGGCAATGGCAAAATACGTCAAAATGACATCAATGCCCGAAATGGTCGCGCTCTTAAACGGATTCGGTGGCTTGGCATCGCTTCTCGTCGGCTGGGCAGACTTCCAGTTTAACGGCGCAAACCCCGCCGTAAACCCATATTTTTACAAGACTGCGACAATACTTGCAATATTGATTGGCGGATTGACCTTCACAGGTTCAATCTACGCATGGGGCAAGCTCTCGGGCAAGATTTCGGGCAAAGCCAAAACATTCGCGGGACAAAAGGCGGTAAACGCAACAATCGCCGCGCTTTGCCTTATTTCATCAGTAGCATTTATAGTCTTGGGCAACTATGACGCCGCATACGCATGCATGATTGCGGGAGTTGTTCTATCGCTTGCACTCGGATTTGCCGCGGTAATGCCAATAGGTGGCGGCGATATGCCCGTTGTCATTTCCCTTTTAAACAGCTTTTCGGGCTTGGCGGCTTCGGCGGCGGGCTTCGTAATCCAAAACAACGTACTGATTGTTGCGGGCTGTTTGGTTGGCGCAAGCGGAGTAATACTTTCTGTCATTATGTGCAAGGCGATGAACAGAACTCTATATAACGTCCTCTTCTCGGGCTTCGGCGCAACATCGGCAAAAAGCGGCGAAGTCAAAGGTGAAATGAAAGCGATTTCAACAGACGACGCATACTATGTTCTTGAAGCCGCGCAAAACGTTGTCTTTATTCCAGGCTACGGCATGGCAGTTGCGCAAGCGCAGCACGCAGTTAAGGAACTCGCAACAATATTGGAAGATAAGGGCGCGGAAGTGCGCTTTGCAATCCACCCCGTAGCGGGCAGAATGCCCGGGCACATGAACGTCCTCTTGGCGGAAGCCGATGTTCCTTACGAACAGCTTTGCGAAATGCAGGACGTAAACCCGATTATGGAAAATGTTGACGTCGCCATCGTTATAGGCGCAAACGACGTCGTAAATCCCGCCGCGGCGCAAGACAAGTCGAGCCCGATTTACGGAATGCCGATTATCGAGGCATACAAGGCAAAGAGCGTGTTCTGCTTAAAGCGCGGACAAGGCGCGGGCTTCTCGGGCTTGGTAAACTCGCTCTTCTTTGCGGAGAACACCCGAATGATTTACGGGGACGCAAAAGGAACGATAACCGACCTTGTTTCAAAATTCAAACAAGCTTAATAAATAAAGCATAAAAAACCAAAAAGCGGCGCAATCAAACGCCGCTTTTTTTGCGCCTTAATAAGGTATAGCAAGAACACTTATTTTACATTAACTACTTCGCGGGCGACGCGGCGGGGGATTGCAACCATTGTTTCCCAAGGTATGCGGCGAGTCCAATGGCTGTACAGGGGTAAATCTATGCACTCTCCGCCCTGCTTTCCGATAAACACGACTTCGTCTCCCTGTTCTGCCTCGGAAGCGTTTGCGATGTCAACCAAAGTTTCGTCGAGGCTCACTCCGCCCAATATCGGGCATTTTTTGCCTCTGACAAGCACGCAAGCGTTTTTTGAAAAATTCGACGGAACTCCGTCGGCAAATCCCGCGCTTACGGTTGCGATAATCCTTTTTTCGTTACGGCTGATTGACGCTATGCGCGCCTTAAACGACATAACAGGCTCGACGTCGGCAATGGTTTTACATCTGCCTCCGAAAGGGCTTATTCCGTACTGCAACAGCCCTACCCTGACAGCGTTGAAAGGCGCGCCGTCTTTTATGTAGTTCAGCCCCGCAGACGCGTGAAGGTGGATTAGAATATTTTTCGCCCCGAATTCTTCCACAACCCGCGTAAAATTCCGCATCTGCATATGCGTATAACTCTCATCGCAGTCTGCCGACGACAAATGCGTAAAGACTCCTGAAATCCGCAAATTTGAAAACTTGCTAACTTCCCTTAAAAATTCGACCGCCTTTTCATGCCAAACGCCGAAACGCCCCATTCCCGTGTCGATTTTCACATGCAAATCCAAAATCCTGCCCCGTTCGCGGGCAAGAGAGTTGAAATCCAAAGCCTCTTCGAGGGTTGAAATTGCGGGCGTTGCGCCGTACTCGAATACGAGCCTGCGCTCGTCGGGCAAAAGCGGGCTTAGAACAAGAACCGGCTTTGACGAAACCAATTCGCGTATGCGCGAAACTTCCTGCATGTTGGCGACCGCAAACATATCAGCCCCGCCCTTCAAAAATCTTACCACTGAGCGCGGCAATGAATGCCCATAAGCGTCCGCCTTGACAACGGCGATGTAAACCGTGCCTTTCGGTAGCGCGGCTTTTATCTTGCGCACGTTATTTTCGAGCGCGCCCAAATTTATTTCTATCCAAGACCTGTTCAAAGCGGTATTCATCTAATGCAAAAACTTAAAAAAGATAGACCCGCGCCCGCCTTCCGCGCAATAAAAAAATTGAAACTTGAAGATTTTAAGCCAATATTTTTTCCATGAAATTTTTTGAATTTGTTTTGAAATTTTTAAGGCGCAGGAACAGCTTGGGATACAGGGCTGAAACCGCCGCCGCAAAATTTCTGAAAAAAGAAAAGAAATTCAAAATACTTCAGCGAAACTACCGCCACAAACATCTTGAAACTGACATAATCTGTTTCGACAAATTTTCAAATTCCATAGTTTTTGTCGAAGTTAAATGCCGCCCTTACTACGCGAAAGTGCGCGGCTATTACAGCGCAACTTCAAAAAAGAAAACCGAAAATCTCCGCAAATGCGCAAAAGAGTTTTTACGCGAAAACAGGGCGTTTAACCAAAATTTCAGATTTTCGGTAGTAGAAGTAATCCATAACGAAAAAGGCGAATTTACCGACATTTCTCTTTACGAAACCCGCTAATAAGCATTTGGAGTTTTATCACTTTTTATTAGATTGTAAAAATTCCAAATGTCCTCAACAATGCGCTTTTTTACATAATCGCCGTTGGGAGTTTTTGTGATGTAAGTTGTGCGCCCCAATATGGAAAGAAGCGTGGCTCCCACAAATTTTTCGGATAAATCTTTAATCTCGCCCCTTAATTTTGCATTGCGTATCACCATCATAGCTTTTGTAAATTCTTCGATGGAGTACTTTTTGAAACGCTCATCGCGCAAAATTGCCCGAGAATACACTATGTTATAGCGCAAAATATCAATAGTATGCTCGCCGCACCTCAAAAGCTCGTCTTCAACTTTTACGACGTGTATAAGAAAATCTTTGAGCGTTATATTCTCCAAATCAATATCAGTCAAATAGCCGTCAAAGAAAAAATGCCTGCAAGCATGAAATACCAAATCTTCCTTGTTTTTAAAATAGAAGTACAAAAGTCCGCGCGATATTCCCAAAAACTTTTGAATATCGCCTATGCTTATATCGTCATACCCCGTCTCCACCATCAGGAAGAATGCGGCTTCCAATATCTTTTCACGCGTAATTTTCACAATTATAAATACTGTATTTTACAACAATTTGGGCAAGTAAAATAATTCGGATTTTCAAACTTTTGAACAAATGTTCAATTTTTTATTGACATTGAACAAATGTTCAATTTTATTTATTCGAATATTTTTTTATTATGAAACTCTCAAAGAAAATCTCTTTAACAGCCCTATTATT
The DNA here is from genome assembly GCF_033971905.1 of Intestinicryptomonas porci. Lineage (NCBI taxonomy): Bacteria > Pseudomonadati > Verrucomicrobiota > Opitutia > Opitutales > Intestinicryptomonadaceae > Intestinicryptomonas > Intestinicryptomonas porci. Next base: position 57,508 of record NZ_JALBUT010000004.1, on the reverse strand, counting down.
GGCACCCGCCCTTTATTCGTCCGGCGCGGGCTTTCAAATACAAGAACAAGGAGCGTCCAATATGGGTACGGCAATGGCCGGCGCGGTTACAAACGCAAACAATGACGCTACTGCGGCATTTGCCAACCCTTCCGCTTTGTCTTTCTTAAATAAAGGCGATAAAAACACGGTTATTTCTATAAGCGGAGCCGCCGTTTTGCCTACGCTCGCGTACAAGGGAAACGATGGAAGAGTTGCCGACTGCGCCGTAAATTCATATGTTCCCAACTTTTTTGCAGCCCATAAATTCAATGACAGAATTACGGCTTCCATGTCAATTACCGCGCCATACGGCTTGGAGTCCAAATATGACAAAAATTGGCAAGGCAACGCGCAAGGCATACACTCTTATCTCATGACAGCCGACTTCAACCCGTCTGTCAGTTTAAAAATTACAGACTGGCTTTCTGTCAGCGGAGGATTAAGCGCGCAATTTGCCTATGTAAAACTTACCCAAAACGCGCCTTATGAAAAAATGTCAGGCGACAGCTGGGGCATTGGCGGAAACATCGGCATTACAATTCAATATGCCGATGAAGGCAGAATAGGCTTTTCGTGGCGCAGCTCTGTCCACCACGAATTTTCAGGAGACGCCCACAGCAAAAGCGCATACGCGCCGATATTGGGTAATCCGGACATCGAAGCGGAAGTTGACATACCGCATACTTTCACGGTGGGAGTTTACCAACGGCTGCCGGATTTATTTGACAGATTTGCAATCATGGCAGACTACACTTACACAATGTGGTCGTCGTTTGACGAGCTTAAAGTTTCAGGGCTTGCCGCTCCGTTCAGTGAAAAAGAAGACTGGAAAGACACTTCAAGAATTTCGCTTGGCTTGCATTACTATCCGAAATTTGACGAAAACCTGACATTGCGCATAGGTTCGGCATTCGATGAAAGCCCCGTAAAAACCGTAAATCGCACAGTGCGCATACCTTGCGGCGACCGCGTATGGTTTTCAACGGGAGCAGGCTATAAATACGGCGCGTTTACTTTTGACGCAGGCTACTCTTATATTATGGTTGTCGGCAATACGGACATAAACAAAGGCGGTGTAAACGGACATTATTACGGACATATACACGTTATATCAGCGCAAATAACATACGAATTTTAACTATCCGCAAAAAAAACCGAGAAAAATTTTTCTCGGTTTTTTTATTGTATTTTTAAGCTTTATTGTAGCGGTTATAAGCGGAAACCAATGCTTTAAGCCCCGCATATTCAATGTTTGAATCTACGCCCGCGCCCCATGTCGTTATGGATGTTTCGGGGTTTATCAAGCTTATGTAAGCGGCTGAATCGCTTGCAGAACCGCTGCCTATTGCGTGCGAGCGGTAGTCGGCAATCTTGAAGTTTTTAAGCCCCGCAATTTCCAAAGCGTTTACGAAAGCATTTATAGGTCCGTTGCCCTTTGCCGAGATTTCCATATCCGCGCCCTTGTAAGAAACTTTTGCGGAAATTGAAACGTCTTCGGAATTTTCGCCGTAGCTAATCTTATAGGAATTTATTTTAAGCAAATCCACGCGGTTTACAAACTCATCCTTAAAGAGATGTAAAATTTCTTCGGGTGAAAGCTCCTTGCCAAGCCTGTCGGCAGTATCGTTTATGAAGTTGCCGACTTCGGGGTGCATGGCTTTTGGAATGTCATACCCGTATTCTGTTTCCAAGACATAGGCAACGCCGCCCTTGCCGCTTTGGGAGTTTATGCGGATAATCGCCTCGTAGTCCCTGCCGATATCCTCGGGGTCGATTAAAAGATACGGAACTTCCCAAACATCGCCGCATTCGGACTTTCTGCGAATATCCATACCCTTTTTAATCGCGTCCTGGTGAGAGCCGCTGAACGCAGTGAACACTAAATCTCCCGCGTATGGCTGGCGCGGCGGGACTTCCATATGCGTGCATCTTTCGTATATAGAGCGGATTTCGGGAAGGTGCGAAAAATCCAAATTAGGCTCGACACCCTGCGCAAGCATATTCAGCGCAACCGTTACTACGTCCAAATTGCCCGTGCGCTCGCCGTTGCCAAACAGAGTGCCTTCAACCCTGTCGGCCCCCGCCATCAGACCAAGCTCGGTTGCGGCAACTCCCGTGCCGCGGTCATTGTGCGTATGCAGGCTTATAAGCACCTTTTCGCGCTCAGAAATATTGCGCGACATCCATTCTATTTGGTCGGCATGAATGTTTGGAGTTGTGTATTGGACGGTTTCGGGCAAATTTATTATAATTTTGTTTTCCACCGTCGGCTTCCAAATTTCCTTAACCGCCTCGCAAATTTCAAGCGCGTAATCAAGCTCGGTGTCGCTGAAGCTTTCGGGAGAATACTCCATGCGTATGTGCGAGCCGTCAGCCTCCGCATCGTCTGCAAACTTGCGCACAAGCTTCGCCCCGTCTATGGCAATCTGCTTGATTTCATCGCGGGACTTGTTGAATGTGATTTTGCGCTGGCGAGGAGAAGTTGAATTGTAAAGATGCACTATCGCGCTTTTAACGCCCTTTAACGCCTCAAACGTCTTTCGTATGAGAGGCTCTCTGCTCTGGGTGAGAACCTGCACGCAAACATCCTGCGGAATTAAATTTTCCTCAATCAACTTGCGCAAAAAATTAAATTCCGTATCGCTCGCGGCGGGAAAACCGACTTCGATTTCCTTAAAGCCTATTTTTACAAGCGTGTTGAAAAGCTCAAGCTTTTCGGGAATGGACATGGGGACTGCCAACGCCTGGTTGCCGTCTCGCAAATCGACGCTGCACCATATGGGAGCTTTTTCTATCACCTTATTGGGCCACTGTCTGTCGGGCAGGCTGACCCATGTTGCAAGTTTGTACTTTTTATTATTCATTTTTGAATTTCCATTCTTTAATTTTGCCAAAAAAACGCAAGTCTTTCTTTTGGGCTGTAATTGCAAAAAAAACGCGCTTCAAGCGGAAGCGCGTTTTGCAAATGTTTTAATTAAATTATTCCTTAATCAAATTGCATTTGTTTGCAAAAGCATCTTCCGAGACGCCCTGTTTTAGGGCACGTTCGCGAAGTCGCAAGGAGCTAAGTCGGATAAAGCCCGTTGCGTCGTCGGGATTGTAGTCGCTCTTTACGCCTTCCATGCTTGCGATGTTTTCATCGTAGAGGCTGTACGGGCTCTTTCTGCCAACACAGATTGTGTTGCCCTTGTAAAGCTTTACCCTGACAGTGCCTGTTACTTTTTCCTGGCTCTTGTCGATAAACGCCTGCAAAGCTTCGCGTTCGGGAGCAAACCAGAAACCGTTATAAATAAGCTCTGCATACTTGGGCATGAGGGAATCGCGCAAGTGCATCAAATCCCTGTCCATAGTGAGAGTTTCAACCTGCCTGTGCGCGAACATCAAAATCGTGCCGCCCGGAGTTTCATACACGCCACGGCTCTTCATGCCGACAAAACGATTTTCGACAAGGTCAACCCTACCGATGCCGTGCTTGCCCGCGAGAGCGTTAAGCTTCTTCATTATCTGGGCGGGAGTCATCTTTTCGCCGTTTATTGCAACGCAGTCGCCGTTTTCAAAATCAAGCTCGATGTATTCGGGTTCATTCGGGGCGTCAACAGGATCGGACGTGAGCCTGAACATATCCTTGTTTTCGGGGACGGTCGGGTCGAACCACGGATCTTCCAAAATTCCGGCTTCATACGAGATGTGGAGCATATTTCTGTCCATCGAATACGGCTTCTTTGCGGACGCCAAAACGTTGATTCCGTTTTTGCGGCAGTATTCAATCATTTCGCTTCTGCCGGGGAACGCCTTGCGGAATTCTTCCATGCGCCACGGGGCGATTACCTGCAAGTCGGGAGCCAAAGCAGCGTAGGAAATTTCAAAGCGGCACTGGTCGTTGCCCTTGCCTGTTGCGCCGTGCGCCAAGTGTGTTGCGTTTTCAGCGCGGGCGACTTCTACATGCGCCTTCGCAATCAAAGGTCTTGCAATGGAAGTGCCCAAATAGTACTGACCTTCATACAAAGCGTTTGCCCTAATCATCGGGAAAATAAAATCGCGCGCAAACTCTTCCTGCAAATCGACAGTGTAGTGTGCGGACGCGCCCGTTGCCTTTGCCTTTTCAGCCAAGCCGTTCAATTCTTCTTCCTGCCCGACATCGGCGGCGAAAGTGATTACTTCCGCATTAAAGCGGTCTTTAATCCATCTTACAAGAACGGAGGTATCCAAGCCCCCTGAATATGCTAATACAACTTTCATAATAAAATTTAAACTTTACTCTTTTATTTTTTATTTAAAAGCTTTTTTTGCAAAAATTTTTTGCTTGCCCAAAGGGAGAAATAGTCGAATTTTAGTCCGCCAAAATGGCGACAAACACAAAAACATCAAAAACCGCGTTCGGCGTGCTGGCGGCGTTAAGCCTCGCCCACATGTTAAACGACACAATGCAGTCGATAATAAACGCCGTCTATCCCCTCTTGAAGGAAAACTTAGCCCTTACTTTCTCGCAAGTCGGGCTAATCATATTCGTTTACCAGATTTCGGCTTCGATTATGCAGCCGATTTTCGGATATTTTTTGGACAAGAAACCGACTGCCTACATTTTGCCATTCGGAATGCTCTCGACAATGGCGGGGTTGCTCGGTATAGCGTATTCGACGCGCTTTGAAACGCTTCTTGTTTCCGTTCTCTTTTCGGGCGCGGGCTCTTCGATACTCCACCCCGAGGCTTCAAGGCTCACGTCGCTTGCCTCAGGGGGGCGTCGCGGGCTTGCGCAGTCGGTTTTCCAAGTAGGCGGCTCAATGGGCTATTCATTAGGTCCGATGCTTGCCGCCCTCTTCATAACCCCTTACGGGCAGGGCAGAATAGCCTCTTTCGCAATACTTGCGTTTGCCGCTATAATCGGGCTTATGCCCGTTTGCAAATGGTATTCAAAAAGAATAAGCCATGCAAAAAACAGCGATATTTCAACTTCCGCCCAACCTCGGCGCAACATACCGAAAAAAACAGTGGCATTCATTGTTTCCATACTGATGTTCCTTGTGTTTTCAAAAAATTTCTACACCGCAAGCCTTTCAAATTACTACACTTTTTACTTGATGGAAAAATTCGGAATGAGCATAGAAAATTCCCAGCTCATGCTCTTTGCCTTCCTGTTTGCAAGCGCGCTCGGAACCTTGCTCGGCGGGCCTTTCGGCGACAAATACGGGCGAAGGCTCGTCATCTGGATTTCCATTCTTGGAGCCGCTCCTTTTGCGCTTCTAATGCCCTACGCCTCTTTGAAATGGACTTTTGCGCTCAGCCTCATAATCGGGTTTATAATGTCTTCGGCATTCTCCGCCATTTTGGTTTACGCGCAGGAAATGATGCCATTAAAGCTCGGATTGGTTTCTGGAATGTTCTTCGGGCTTGCGTTCGGATTCGGCGGAATTTCATCGGCAATACTCGGCAAGCTGACAGACCTGTACGGAATAAACTTTGTTTACGCCCTATGCTCTTTCATTCCGCTTACCGGAATGGTTGCGTATTTTCTGCCGCGAGTCCGCGACTTGCAAAAGCTTAAAAAATAAAAACGCAATAGAAAATATTCCGCATTCCAAACTGTTTTCGCGGGAATAAAAAAGCTCTCCGTTTTGGCGGCTTCTTTAAAATAAAACAGACTGAGAGATGACATTTAAACACTAAAAAAAAGCTCCCCGTTTTGGCGGGGAGCAATAAGCAATTCAATTTTATTTTGCGGGACAATTTGCTTCTTTCAAATGCTTTTCAACCGACTTCCTGAGGAAATCAATCAGGCGAAGGGGAACAAATTTTTCGCCGCCCAGCGTTGTGCCTTCGGAATCGAAAGTTATGAAGTTGTCTTTGACTTCGATTTTAAGCTTGGCGTCGTAATCGCGATGCTTTAACGACGCTTTAATTTCGGGCTCGACCGAATCCACTTTCCATTCCCTGTCTTTCAAGGCAGCCAAAACAGCCTTGGAAAGCTTGTCCTTGTTTTGGTCAAACTTGAATGTTTTCGTGAACTTGTTTTGCTGCGCCAATTCGTATCCCAAATCCGTAGTGCCCGTGGTGCACCCGAAAAAAGATACGCAAAGCATAGCCGTAAAAAGCATAATCATCTTTTTCATATCTATATATTTTCCCATATTTAAAATAATAATTCAAGCTTTTTAACGCCAAAATAATTGCCACATAAAACTTGACTTGCCTGTTCGCAGATATACTATTTTTAAAAATTTTTTAACATTATGAAAGTATTCATCAACGGCAAATTCTACGAAAAAGAAGACGCAAAAGTTTCCGTTTTCGACCACGGTTTTCTATACGGCGACGGTATCTTTGAAGGTATCCGCCTCTATTCCGGCAATGTTTTCAAGCTCGACAAGCACATCGACCGCCTCTTCCGCTCCGCAAAGGCGATTATGCTTGAAATCCCCTACACGAAAGAGCAGATGATTGAAAACGTGTGCGCAACATGCCGCGAAAACAAGCTTTCAGACGCATACATAAGGCTCGTTGTTTCGCGCGGAATGGGTGCGCTGGGGCTTTCCCCCCTCTCCTGCTCAAACCCGCAGGTAATCATAATTGCCGACCAAATCCAGCTCTACTCGAACGAACTCTACGAAAAGGGCTTGAAGGCAATCACGGTTCCGACACGCCGCAACTCCTCCGCCGCCCTCCCGCCGATGGTAAAGAGCTTGAACTACTTAAACAACATCTTGGCAAAAATCGAAGCGCAGAATTTGGGCTATCAGGAATGCCTGCTTTTGAACAACGAAGGCTATGTCGCTGAATGCAGCGGAGACAATGTATTCATAGTCTTTGAAGGCAAGGTTTACACGCCGCCGACATCTTGCGGCTCGCTAAGCGGCATGACGCGCCAGACGGTTATGGAAGTCGCAAGAGAAATGGGATATGAAATGATTGAACAGCCCCTCACCCGCTACGACATCTGGACGGCAGACGAATGCTTCCTTACGGGTACTGCCGCAAAGCTAATCCCGCTTGTGGAACTTGATTCGCGCAAAATTGGCGATGGCAAGGTTGGCAAAACCACCAAGGCGCTTCTTGAAGGATTCAACAAGGTTGTAACCGAAAAGGGCGTAAGAATATAAAGAATAGCTTTCAAAAAAAATAAAATCCCAAACCCGTTTTTATTAAAAAGCGGGTTTTTTTGCGCAAACGCGGAATTAGGCGAACTCAAAGTTTTAAAGTCCCTTACAATGTATTTTTTTATTTTTTAATTGCGAAAAACGCCAATATTTAAGATAAAAGAAAATAAAAATTTACGAAAGAGAACGAATATGCCCCAGAAAAGCAAAAAAAAAGCCGCAATAATTTTATCGGGATGCGGAGTCTTTGACGGTTCTGAAATAACAGAAGCGGTTGCGACAATTTTCGGCGTCTGCCAAGCGGGGGCAAAGCCCGTGTTCTTCGCCCCGAACATCGAACAAGCGCACACAATAAACCATTTAAGCGGAGAAATCGAAAGTGAAAGCCGAAACGTCCTTAAAGAATCCGCAAGGATTGCGAGGGGTGAAATTTCAGACTTGAAAGATTTTGACGCAAACGACGTTGACGCCGCAATTTTTGTCGGAGGCTTCGGAGCGGCAAAAAACCTTTCCGACTTTGCCTTTAAAGGCGCAAACGCTTCGTTGAACGCCGATGTAAAGCGCGCGGTCTTAAAAATGTTCGAGCTAAAAAAGCCGCTCGGCTTTGTTTGCATATCGCCTGCGAGCGTCGGAGCGGTCGCTCTCGGCAAATTCGGGGCAACACTTACAATCGGCTCCGACTTGCAGACTGCCGAACTTATTGAAAAAACAGGCGCAAAACATAAAATATGCGACGCCAAAAACTTTGTCAAAGACCCCGATTTCGAAGTCTATTCGACGCCCGCCTACATGCTTGCCCAAAGTCCGCTCGATGTCCTCGAAGGCATAGGCAAAATGGCGCGTGAAATGCTGAAATAATACTAAAATGAAATTTTACGCCTTAATTTTTACCGCGCTTTTGGCGCAAATCTCCTTTGCGGAAAAACCCGCGGAATCGTCAAAAATGATTCCGGGAGACGTCGCAAACTTCGAACTTCCGAGCTTCGACAAAAAATCGGGCTACAAGGAATGGGAGCTTTTCGGAAAGAAGGCAAAGTATTTTAATGAAAACAAAATCGACGTCTTCGACATGAAGCTCGACATGTTTGACGGCAAAAAAACGGCACTCAAAATGGCGACATTCATAACCGACTACGCCGAAGTCTCCGCGACTGAAAAGACCGCAAAAAGCGCGTCGGAACTGACGGTCACGGGAGAAGGCTTCGTGCTTGTCGGCGACGACTGGCTCTGGAATGGCGACAAGCGTTTCGTGGAGCTTTTTAAAAGCGTTAAAGTCAACTTTGAATCGCAAAAAGACGAAATCATAGACAAGCTCGAAATAAAAAGCGAAGAGGCAAAAATGACCTATACAGGCTCCGACAATATCTTCACTTTCTATAAAAACGTGCGCGTTTCAAACGACGAATTTCAGATTTCATGCGAAGAGCTTGAAACGGAATCCCCAAAAAAATCTTCGGGCGGAAGAATAGAATCTCTTAAAGAAGTCCGCGCAAAGAAAGACGTAGTTATATCGCACGACCGCATTTTGGCAAACGCAGGCGAAGCAACTTTAATACCAAATGAAGGCAGGCTCTTTCTAAGCGGCTCGCCAAAAATAAGAGACATAACAAGCGGAGCTTCCGTCGAGGGATACAAAATCGAATTTACGAAAGACGATTCAACCGCCGTCGCCCTATCCTCTCCCGATAAAAAAACAAGGGCAAAAGCGCGCATAATAAGCAATGAAAACGGCAAAAAGCAAACCACAACCATATACGCAAACTCAATAAAGATGGTAAGCTTGGAAGACAAAAACCTCTTCTTCTTCTCAGGCAAAGTCCATATCGAAAATCCCGAATTTGAAGCTTTCGCAGATGAAATCAAAGCTTATTCCGACAAAGGCTCAAAAAGCGGGAAATACGCAATTTCTAAAATCGTCGGCAAAGGAAGCGTCGAATTTGTAAAAGACGCGCGCAGGGCAAATTCCAACATCATAGAAATTTACCCGCAAAAAGAGGAAATCTGGCTCGAACAAAACGCGCGTCTTTCCGACCGCAACAAGGGCATAACATTGAAAGCCTACGAAATCGTCCTCACAAAAGAAGACAACCGCGCTACAGCTTTCGGCGACCGCTCCAAAGAAAATTCCTTCGTTTCAGTTGACATTGCACAGGCGGGAAACTTGGGGCTTCCTAAAAAGTCCGTAAAAAAAACGCGCATCAAATCGCGCTCTCTCATGGCGGAATGGAAAGAAAAAAATGTTTTGCTAAGATTTGCAAGGGACGTTGAAGTGTCTTCGGAAGACATTTTGGCAAAATGCAATTTCGTCGATGTATTCGCGCAAGAAGACAGCGTAAAAGGCAAAAGCCAAGTAAAGAAAATCGAAGCGTTCGGCGATGTCGTCGTTTCTCAAAACGGCTCGAACGCCACGGCGCAAATCGCAAAAATTTATCCGAAGGTGGAAATAGAAAGCCAAGGCAAAAAGACGGAACACCGCTTCATGGAATTCTTGACAGACAGCGAAAAGCCGCAATTCCGCCCGAAAATGATTTTGCCCGAAATCGGAAACATAGGCTTTGCTCAAATGTCAAAAGACGCGAAAATCCAAAAAACCCAAATCACAAGCGACAAGCAGTCATACGTTTCGGGAAAATCAAACGATACTTACATATTTGAGGGGAACGTCATAATAAGCGGCACCGACTTCGGGGCAAATTGCGACAGAATAGAAGTCGCGATAACTCCGGACAAGTTCGGCAAGTTGCAAATCGCGCAAATATCGCTTATCGGAAACCTGAAAATCTCGCAGGGCAAAAAGCTTGCAAACGCAGGGCGCGCCGACATAAACCCCGCGCGTGAAACCGTTGTCCTCACCGAAAACCCCATCGTTCAAAACGAGGACGGAAGCCGCGCCTCGGGAACAAAAATGACATACACGAGGGGCAAGCAGAATATTTCAATAGAAAACCCGCGCATAAAACTGCCTCCGATAGGTACAAGCAAATGAACTTCAAAGAGGACAAAATAGCCAAAATAATACGCGCAAACAAAAGGCTTTCGCGCGAAGCCTCGCGCATTGAAGGCATATTCCGCTCAATCAAGGAAGGCATAATTTTAACGGACGCGGGCGGGAACATACTCTATGCAAACGCCGCCGCAAAAAACATTTTGGGCTTTGCCGAAGACGGACAAATTTTGACGCTTTCAAAAATTCTTCCGCAAATAGACTCTGTAGAACTCCGCTTGGTGTGCGGCGGAACAGCCTCACAAAGGGAATTTGAAATAGCCTATCCGGAGCACCGCTTCATCAAAGTTTTCATGACGCCCGTTGACGGCGAAAAAGAAGAGGCGGCAATAATAATTTCCGACCTCACAAACGAAAGGATTTCCGCAAGAGACAAAATCGAAAGCGAAAAAATCGCTTCAGTTTTAAAGCTTGCCTCGGGCGTAGCCCACGAGCTGGGAAACCCCATAAACTCGATTTCAATACATCTGCAACTCGCGCTAAAAACAATTGCGAAAATGGAACAGAGCCCAAGCCTTTCAAGGCTGAAAGAATCGGTTGAAATATGCTCGAAAGAGGTTTCGAGGCTCGACGGAATAATAAAGCACTTCTTAAAAGCCCTGCGCCCCGCGCGACCCGATTTTGCTGAAATAAATCCCCTCGCCCCCCTTGCCGAAACTCTGAAATTTCTGCAAAACGAGCTTCAAGACCTAAACATTAAAATTGAAATAAATACGGAAAATTCCCTTCCATCAATCCTCGGCGACACAAACCTCTTAAAGCAGCTCTATTTCAACCTCATAAAAAATGCGATGGAAGCGATGGACTTGGGGGGCATAATAAAAATCGGAACAAGTTTTGACGATAATTTCGTAAAAATCTCAATTTCCGACAACGGATGCGGCATAGACCAGGACGAAATCACGCGCATATTTGAGCCTTATTTCACAACAAAAACCGACGGGCACGGGCTTGGAATGATGATTGCCTCTGAAATAGTGAAATCGCACGGAGGGTCAATCGGCATAGACAGCCGCAAGGACGAAGGCACGACCATTATGCTTTCATTCCCGCGAAAGGACAAGCGCATAAGAGAAATAATGGCGGAATAATCCCTTAAAAAGCCCTATCCCATTACGATAAATATTTAAAAACAAACACTAATCTGACAAAACAAGAAATGAACAAAATTGAAAAAGCCGAAGTCGTACTCGCATATCCTTCGCCTTTCGGATACGCCACTTTCATAAAGTGCGCCTCGAAGACATTTGTGATTTACATGGACAAATCGGGCGGCGGCGCGGTTATGCGCGCCTTGAACAATATCGCAGGCGAACGCCCGCTGACGCACGAACTGATTTCCTACATTTTGGACGGCGCGGAATGCAAAATTAAAGATGTTGTGATTTACAAGGAATGCGAAGGCACATTCTTCGCAAAAATGACCCTCGTAATGAAAAACGAGCTGGGCGAAAAAATTTTGGAAATAGATTGCCGCCCGAGCGATTCCCTCACCCTTGCAATACGCCAAAAAGCCCCCGTTTACGTTCTGGACTGCGTGCTAAACAATGTGGAGGATTCGAGCGAAGTCCTTGAAGAGCTGCAAGGCAAAAACTTAATCTGAATGCCTCTTTTCGACAATCAGCCAATAAGTGTCTTGGCTCCCATGCAGGACGTCACGGACGCGGATTTTATGTCGGTAATAGCCGAATGCGGCGCGCCCGATTTCTTCATCGCCGAATACTTCCGCGTGCATGAATTTTCGACGCTCGAAAAAAACGTGCTTAGAACCGTGCTTTCAAGACCGAACGAAATTGCAGTTTCGGCGCAGTTCATCGGCGAAGACGAATTTCATATAGCGCGCTCCATAAACCTCCTCAAAAAATATCCGCAAATAGAATACCTCGATTTAAACATCGGCTGCCCCGCCCCGAAAGTTTACAGAAAAAACGTCGGCGGTGGACTTTTGAAAGAGCCGAAAAAAATCCGCTCCATATTAAATGTAATGCGCGAAAACTGGGATAAAAGTTTGAGCGTAAAAATGCGCCTCGGCTTTGAAAGCCAAGACCATCTTGAAGAGATAATAGGCATACTAAACGAAAGCGGCATAAATTTCGCCACAATCCACGGCAGAACCGTAAAACAGCTTTACCGCGGAAAAGTCGATTACGGGGCGATAAAAAAAGCCGCGTCTCTTTGCAATGTCCCGATAATCGCAAACGGAGATTTGACGACGGCAAAAAAAGCCCTGCAAGTTGCCGAATTTACGGGCGCAAAAGGAGTGATGATAGGCAGGCACGCGATACGCAACCCGTGGATTTTCCGCCAGATAAAAGAGCTTAAACACGGCGAAAAAATGTTCGAGCCGACGCTTCTTGATGTTTACGAATACGTTGAAAAAATCCGCAACAAAATCATAATGAAAAATCCGCAAATACGGTATGCGGACGGCAGAATGAAAAAATTTTTAAATTTCATCGCGCTCGGCGTTGACGAAGGCGGAAATTTTTTGAGGGAAATGCGCCATGCGCGCGGCATCGACGCCCTCATGGAGTGCTGTAAAAAGCATCTTCTTGAAAATCCCTCAAAGCCTTTCGCGCCCGAACCATACCCAAACCTCTGTCCGCGCCCGAACCACGAACTATGACTCCGTCTGAAAAAATCGAAAAACTGTCCCAACAAATCACTCCCGAAAGATACGCAAAAATGCTGAGAGCCCTCGAATACCGCACTCTCAAGCTAACCGTGGTTTTGGAGGACATTTACCAGCCACACAACGCAGCGGCGGTTTTGCGCAGTTGCGACGCATTCGGGCTTCAAAGCGCGTACGTTATAGAAAACCGCTATCCGATGAAAATAAGCCACAACGTCGATATGGGCGTCTCGAAGTGGATGGATATTTTTAAATACAAGTCCCCCACATGCACAACGGCATTTGCCGCCCGCAACAGGGAGCCCAACGAATTCGACAAGGCAAACACAATCAAGGCGATTTCGGACTTGAAAGCGAAAGGATATGTCGTCGCGGCTTCAAGCTTGGACGCAAATCCCGTTGACGTCTGCGAACTTCCCGTTGAAAAGCCCCTTGCAATCATGATAGGAACGGAGCTTACCGGGCTTAGCAAAACCGCGCTTGAAAACGCCGACATAACTTTTAAAACCGACATGCTCGGCTTTGCGCAGAGCTTCAATTTGTCGGTCTTTGCCGCGCTTTGCATATCACAGCTCTCAAAGAAAATGCGCGCGCTAAACGACGACTGGAAGATGGGCGAAAAGGAAAAGCAGGAATTGCTTTTGCGCTGGCTAAGCCTGTAAAACTTCAACAGTATCAAAAAAATCCAAAGTAAATTTGCGCCATAAAAATTTTTCGGTAAAATTTGCCTTTCCCATAGCGGGAATTCAACAAATTAAAGAAAGGTTTTTATGACTGAAACATCAGCAATATTCGACGCCACCTCTGCCGCGGGTTCCGCCGCCGCGGGATATGTCGCAACCCTGCTTGCGCAGCTGTTTGCGGGCTATCAATCAGTTCAAAAGCAAAATTTTGAACTCTTAAAGCAAAAAATCGAGCTTGCCGACTCCTCCGCCGACAAAGCGGCAACAAGAGACGGAAGCGGCGGAAAAATCATAAGAAGGCTCATATACTTCGGTTGCGCGTTCACGATAATGGTTGCCCCGTTCATCTTCGCGTTTTTCAATTCAATTCCAGTTGAAGTCGAAGAAAAAGTCCTGTGCGGGGGATGGTTTTGGGGGCTTGTGCCCGAATGGTCGAATACTGTGTTCCACAAGATAAACGGCTTTTATCTGCCCTCGTCAATTCAGCACGCATTCATATCATTTTTAATTCCGTTTTACCTTGGAAGAGGCGCGGCAAAATAAAAAAAACGGGCGCAGGTTTTTATCTGCGCCCCGATTTTTATCTTTCTACAAGAGAAACGGCTGAAATGTTGGAAATTTCGGCATCGTCTTTCAAAACCCAGACAACCTTGTTGTTCTTGTCGATTTCCATAAGCTTAGGCTGGGATTTGTCCTTGCTGTGCCCGTTCCAATTTGAAGCCAAAATATTGCCATTTTTAAGCATGCGGGCTTCCGTCATGAAAAGCATTTTTGCACCGTCAATATTAGAATTGTCGATAACCCTCAATTTTTCTTCTGTATTGGGATTGACGATGAAAATCCTGCCCCCGTCGCACGAGAGCAGCCAGTTGCCGTTTTTAAGCTCCTTTACACTGAAAATCGGGGCTTTCAAATTGATGTTTCTTACTATTTCGCCCTTGGGATTTATCTCCGCAATCGTTCCTTTTCCTATTAGCGGCACGACATAATTGCCTTTTTTGTTTTTTATTATCTGCCTGAACTGCCCATGCGGATTTTCAATGCCTGTTTCAAAATTTGTTTCCGTTAATATTTTGCCGTTTTTATCAAGCTCCAAAATTCTCGCTTTTGGAATGGCGCATACGCCGACTAAAATGTTTCCGTTCGGCAAAAAATGCGCAGTATGGGCTTCCTGCCCTTTTCCGGGCTTGAATTTCCAAACAATTTCTTTGGTTTTGAAATCCACCAAACACACTTCGTGCTTGTTTGAATAAACCAAAGTTTTTTTGTTCTTTGAAAGAGAAGCGGAGTTGCACTCCCTGTAATCGGGAATATCGAAAACCCATTCTTTCGCACCCGAAGCCTTGTCGATTAACATTATCTTATTGAAATTGCACCCTGCAATCAAAAGCTTTTGCGCGGAAAGCGACAATGGAAGAAATAAAAACATCGCCAGAAAAAATCTAAATGCGTTTCTCATAATAAAAAGCAATTTATATATCAAATGACGAAGAGCAAGAATATTTTGGGTGCGAAAACAAAAAAAGGCAGTTTTGACCGCCGCGATAGAGCTAAAAACGCCCGAAAATTATTTTGCAACCTTTCTGGCTGCGCGCCACTTATCGCGATGGTTCACAACCCAATCGAGCAAGGCACGTTCAAAACCGATGTCATGACCCGCCTTTTCTGACTCTATCCATTTATGTTTCAGTATTTCTTCGCGCTCCGCGAGAAATTCGTTGTAAAACTTGGATTTTGCAAGCGAAAATCCCGCTTCGGAACTTTTTTTTGCATTAGTCTTCATAAATGCCTACCATTTTGAATACATAAAAGTATTCGGAATAAATTTTGCATTTTCAAGCAGAAAAATTGCGCTATCTCGACCAAATTCGCAAGGAATTAAGGAAAAAATACTCCAAGGCGGCGGCATCCTGCATATTTAGCTCCATAAGCCCCGCGGAATGCTCCAAAATTTCTGTTGAATGGGCAAGCTTCAAGGAGGGAACCTTTCCGTTTGAAGCTTCCATCGCCGAATTTAACATCTCCTCTTCAATGGCTGAAAGCATGCGCTTGCGAAGCCTCCTGCGCTCGCCCGCCTGCAATGCGGCTATTTGCTCCTCGTCCAAATTTTCGCGCTCTTCATCCGTAAGTTTTTCCTCCATATCCGAAAGCCTCGACAAAATGCCGTCAAACCTCGAAAGCATTGAATAGCACTGCATAAGCGCATCTGACGGCGTGAATTTGCCGTCAAAGCCGACAACCATTGCCTTCTGCCATTTTGAAAAATCGCAAATCCAATCTTCCCATTCGTCGTCTTCCAAAACGGCCGACTTGCACGGAACACGCAAATGTATGCACCTGCTTTTTATCGTGTCCAAAAGATCGTTCGGACGCTCCGTAAGCATAAACAAAAAAGTGTCGTGCGCGGGCTCTTCAAGAGTTTTCAAGAATGAATTTGCGCTTTCTACATTCATTCTGTCAGCCTCGTAAACCACCGCGACTTTTTTGCCGCCCGCATTTGAAGACTGGTAGAGCTTTTCCAAAAGCCAGCGCATTGTGTTTACGGGCCACTCGCCGCCAACCCTGTCGGAGTCGCTTCCGATTTTTATGTTTCGCGCCTTGCCGGACGGGCGAAGCTCAAAAAAATCGGGATGCCTTGCGGGGTCTGAAACGTTCAAAAGCCTGCCCGCGCAATGTTTTGCAAGGCGTTCAAGCTCGACTATGGAGCCGCCGTAAAGCAAAACAGCGTGGTGAAGGCGGTTTGAATTTATCGCCCTGTCAAGCACTTCGCCTGCCGCGCCGAATTCAGACATTGAACCTCTCCTTTACGCATTTTGAAATTTCGCCCGCAATTTCCTCGATTGACTTCGAAGCGTCTATAACCAAAAAACGTTCGCTGTTTTCTTTTGCCAAGCGCAAATACTCCAAGCGCACTTTTTCGTAAAATTCGATTTTCTGTGAGCCCATTCTGTCGGAATTTCCGCTGTCGCGCTTACCTGCCCGATTTAAGCCCGCAACAACGTCCAAGTCCAAGAGCACTGTCAAGTCAGGCAGGCATTCGGCAATGGCAATATCGTTTACTGTTTTTGCCAAGCCAAAACCAAGTGAACGCGCCGCGCCTTGATAGGCGTATGTAGAATCTATAAACCTGTCCGAAATGACGAATTTGCCCGACTTTAACGCGGGGCGTATAAGCTCGTCAACATGCTGGGCGCGGGCGGCGGCAAAAAGAAGCATCTCGGTTTTAGGCGACATGTTTTCGCCCTCTTTGGCATTAAGAAGCAAATCCCTTATTTTTTCGGAAATAGCGGTGCCTCCGGGCTCGCGGGTAATAGTGTAATCACACCCCCTGCCCGACAAAAACTTCGCAAGCATGTTTATCTGGGAAGTTTTGCCGCAACCTTCTCCGCCCTCAAAAGTAATGAATACGCCGCTTTTAGACATGCAATTTACTTTCCCAAAAAAAGAATTCAAAAGCAAGAGCGAAAATGGAATAAATGCGGTCTAAAAAACTGCAAAAAGCATTTATTTTTTGACGTTTTTAGGCGCGAAATCCCTGTATCCTTCGTATTCGCCGCTTGACACCGCCCAAATGTAGAGGCTTGCCACACTGCAATACGGAGAAAATCGGCGGCGGTATTTTTCAAAGAGGGCGCGTGTTATTTTGCGGTGGTGGTAAATCATTCTAAGCCCCCGTTGTATTGCGAAGTCCCCGAAGCTTAGAACATTCGGGCGGCACATTGAAAAAATCATCAACATTTCCGCGCTCCACACGCCTATTCCGTCGAGCGAAGTCAAAGTTTCGACGACTTTTTCATCGTCCATGTTCTTTAAGGCTGATATGTCAAATTCCCCCGACACGATTTTTGCCGCCGCGTTTTTTATGTAGCCCGCTTTTTTAAAAGACATGCCAAAAGACTGCAACTTTTCGATTTCAATGGAATTGATTTTTTCGGCAGACATGCCGCCAATGCCGTTTAGCATCCTGTTCCAAAGCGTTTCATGAGCTTTTGAAGAAATTTGCTGGGCTGTGATTGAAGAGACAAGCGCAGTGAATAAATCGGGAATCACTTTCCTTTTTATGACGCCTATGCGCAAAATCGCCTCTTTCATGCGGGCGTCCTTTTCTTTTAGGAAGCTTAACTCCTTCTCGCCGCAAATGAAATAATCGCCTTCCATAAAAAAACTACGCCAAAAACTCGATGGGAGAAGACTCCGTGCGCTGTATTGCCGCCCTCATGTTTTCTTTTTCGCATATCTCTTTTATTTCATCGTCGGAAAGAAGCATAAAGGCGGTTGACATGGCGTCCGCAATCAGCGCATTGTCGCAAACGGCCCAAGCGCGATACGGCATTTTTTCGGGAACTTTTCCCGTCCTGCAATCTATTATGTGGCTGCCCTGCACGGCTGTCCCCGAACCGCCTATCGCGCAGTTTTTAAGCTTTATATCAACTTTGCTCCCCGCAAACGTGACATCCCAGCTGTCTTTGCCTTCGGGCGGATTTAAAGCCAAAATACTGCTTGCGCCAAAAGAAAAATGGGCGGTTTTTATCCCCCACATGTTAACGAGCCTGTCAGCGAGCAGGTCGAGAGCAAAGCCTTTGCCTATCGCGCCCAAGTCGATTTTCCCGTCAGAGACTTTCTGAACCATAAAGTTTTCGGGATTCATCTTAAACTGCGCGCGCCGCGGATTTTCGATTGCCGCCTTGCCCTTGGCTTTCAAAAAGAACTCTCCCATACATACGTCTATCGCGCCCTTTGAAAGAGAGGAAGCATACATCGCCCCCGCAAGAGCCTCGGCTGTTATATCCAAAATTTGCGTCGCCTCCCCGACTTTTAGCGCGTTTATTGCGGAAATTTCGCTATAATCCAAAAACATGCTTATCATGTCCTCGATTTGCTTTACCCTGTCAAACAAGTCGTAAGCGGCACTGCGCGCGTAAACTTCCGTCTTTGCCCCGATGGAAATATCCAAAGAGGTGTTCATTGCGTTTGTCTGGTACTTATAAATTTCCATTTTTTAATAATCCGACAAAAACGCCCGCTCTGCAAGAATAATGATTTTTCTTGTAAAAATAAAACGATTTCAAAATAATGTGTTTTAGATATGTTTAAATTGAATTTTTTGACATTGACGCTTCTTTCAATCTCCGCCCTCTCGCATGCCGAAACGCGCGGAAATGCCGATATTTATCCCGAATCTTCGCAGGCGGAGCAAACTGAAATACTGCCGATGCGAACTTATTGCGACATGCGCGAAGCTTCGATTTGGATTATGGCAAAACCAAATTCAAAACTGGAAATTTCGTCAAACGGCAAAACTTCGCAAATAACGACAAACGGCGACGGCATTGCAACAGCGCGCCTAAACTCGCTTAAACCAAACACTGAATACGAATGCAAAATCGCCTACTCCGACAAAAAAGATTCGCCTGTTTTGGTAAGCGTAAAAACAATTCCCGACTATGAAAAACGCTCGCCCGCGCCAGATTTCAAATTCGCCATAATCGGCAGAGTGCATACGAACGACCCCGTCTTCGACGAACCGTTCAAAACTCCTGGCGGAGAATACGAAATTTTCGACGCCGTAAAAAAACAAAACCCTGATGCCGTAATTTGGGCAAACAACGGCGCAATGTTTAGAACTGCCGACTACGGAAGCCTTGGCGGGATGAAGGCAAGATACCGCGCTGAACGCTTGAATCCCTCGCTTAAAGGGCTTCTTGCGTCAGCTCCCAACTACGCAGTCATAGGCGAAGACTCATACGGCGCGCCAAATTCCGACAAGAACCTCTGGAACAAAAAAGACTCCGTAAATGCATTTAAATCATTTTGGCTCAACCCGTCTTTCGGCGTAGGCTCGCAGGAAAACCTCGCCTCGTTTTTCAGATACGGAGATGCGGAAATCTTCCTTTTGGACGACTCCACAATGCGAAACAACCTCGACTACAAAAACTCCCGCCCTGAAATGCTCGGCGAAGAGCAGTTAAACTGGCTCTTGTCGTCCTTAAAAAAATCAAAGGCAAAATTTAAAATTGTTGTTTGCAATTCTCCAATCACAAACCCCGTCGAAGACAAGGGCAACTTCGCTTTCTACAAGAAAGAGCGCAAAGACCTTTTGGACTTCATAAACGAAAATAAAATCGGCGGGGTTCTCTTTGTTTCCGCAAAGAAAGACTACGCAGAAATTACGAGAATGGTCAGGGCGGGAGCGCACGACTTGGTAGAAATAACAGTCGGACCCGCAACGGCGCGCCCCGCAAAAAACGCAACTGAAGTAAACTTTTTCCGCTCGATAGGCTCGCTGGTTTTGCAAAGAAGCTTCGCCACCATAAGCTTTGAGGGAGACGAAAACGATAGACAAATAAAAATAGACTTTTTCAACAGCAAGGGAGAAAACCTGCTGACGCAAACAATCAAGGCTTCCGAGCTTTACAAGTTTGAATGACGCCTATTTGTCCGTCATTAAACTTTAGAGTGAAAGCCGCGTCTTTTGGCGCGGCTTTTGTTTGTTTTATGATGCGCCCGTCGCCGTCCAAAGCAATCGCAAATCCCCTTGAAAGAACGCTTTCAACGCTCAAAAGTTCGAGCTGCTTTTCGCAAGCCTCAACCTTTTCCCCCAAAACAGCAATCGTCCCAAGCGGAGAAAGCCCCTTAAACTGCGCATAGATTTGCGAAAGAGAATGCTTTTTTTCGGCAATGTTTTCAAGGCATAGCGAACGCAGGCGCGACTCTGTTTCGTCAAGCGAGATGGAAAGATTGTTCAGTTTATTTTGCGGGGAGCTTGCCCTAAAAAGAATTTGCGAAGACTCTAATTTTTCCCGCGCTTTAACAAGAATGTTTTTTACGGCTTCGGAAACGGCGTTTTTTAAATTCGCAAAATTTTCCAAAGCCAAGTTAAATTCGCTTGAAATGTATTCGGCAGCTCCGCTCGGAGTTTCCGCGCGAAGGTCGGACGCAAAATCGCACAAAGAAAAATCAACCTCGTGCCCGACTGCGGAAATAGTCGGAATTTTGCACGCCGCAACAGCCCTTGCAACAATTTCCTCGTTAAAGCACCACAAGTCTTCGAGAGAGCCTCCTCCCCTTGCAAGAACAAGCAAATCCAAATCCAAACTCTCCGCCTTTTTTATTTGCGACACAATTTCCATTGCCGCCTCCGCGCCCTGCACGCGCGAGGGCAGAACAATAATTTCTCCCTTCCAGCCCCTGCGCCTCAAAATGCTTATGAAATCGCGCACCGCAGCCCCCGCGGGAGAAGTTATAATGCCGATTTTACGAGGAAGAAACGGCATCTTCTTTTTGTTTTCGGCGTCGAAAAGCCCCTCTTTTGCAAGCTTTTTTTTAAGCTCCTCAAAGCGCATTGCAAGGTCGCCGAACCCGTCGGGCATAATGGCTTTCACAATCATCTGGTAAGAGCCTCTGGCTTCGTAAAGCGATATTGCCCCATACGCCAAAATCTTCATTCCCTCTTTCAGCTCCACCGAAACTCCGCGCCTTGCATTTTTGAAAAGCACTGCGGAAAGCACGGCATTTTCGTCTTTTAAGCTGAAATACGTATGCCCGCTCGGATAAAGCTTCACACCTGAGACTTCGCCCCTTATCCAAAGTTCGGGAATGGAGGTTGCTAAAAGCATCTTAAAGCGGCTTGAAAACTCGCCCACACTTAAAATTTCATCGCTCGATTTCAGAAATCCCATACTGTTTTCTTCTTTTTAAAATTCTCGCCGCCGCAATAAAAACGCAAATCAAGCTCGCGCCAAGGATAAGAGATGCAAAGTCTCCGCGCACAATTCCCTCCGAAAAATATATGTAGCCGAAAACGTGAAACGCCTGAATAATCATTGAAATTGCCATATACTTTTTAAAATCGACCCCCGAAAGCCCGAGCAGATAATTCTGGACGCAAAGAGGATTGCCCGGAATCATGCGGACAAGAAAAACTAAATCCGCGCCCGATTTTTTAGAGATATTGGGAATTTCAACACCGCGGCGGCTTAAAACTTTCCGCGCGAAATCGGCAAATTTCCGGCTTATGAAATACGAAAAAGCCATATTGAAGACGACGCCGACATAGCATAAAAATATTACAAACAAAATATTTTCGCCGCTTGCGCCCGCCGCAAAGTAAACAGGGGTTATCGGCAAAACAAAAATCGGAAGCAAAAAGCACGCGAGAGGATAAGCCCAGAGCGGAAGAGCCTCAATCTGCTCAAATGTTGCCGAAAGCAGAGCCTTGACTAATTCAACAAGGCGCAATATTTCCGGCTCAAAAAAAAGAAGCAAAACCGCCGCCGTAAAAACTGCGGCAATAAAAGCCAATGAAAAACATACCGCCTTTTTCATAAAACTATTTTAAGAAATTTGAAACGGCGCATTCAAGATTTTTTATGACAAGCGGAATATTCTTTTTAATGTCGCACCCCTCGGAAAAATCGCTTGCAACCTTTACTGACGAAAAGTTTTCAAGAGGAAAATTCAAAATAGAAAGAGACTTCAAAATTCCGTAGCATTCCATATCGACAAAATCGGCAATGCCCGCATAGCGCATGCGCTCTTCGTCTTTTTTTACCGCCCTGCTTGAAGAAACCAAAGTGTTTGGACTTTCGCTTAGAAAGAACTCGTCTTTGCAAAAATCATCGGCGCAAACGACCTTCCCGATTTCAAACACGTCTCCTACTTTTCCCTTTTTTCCAAGTATCCCGCAGGCTCCCGCATTCAATATTTCTGAAATGTCAAATTTGCGCACAATGTATTGGACGCAAAGCGCGGCGGAGAGCATTCCGACGCCCGAAACCGCAAGCAAAGAATTGTCCGCCGCGAAAACCTCAAAATTTTCGCTTTCGATTTTCTTGAATCCGAAAGCCGATATTGCGAAATCGGCTTCAAGGCGCGTTGCGAAAATTGCGGCTTTCATTTTAAAAGCAAATTTGAAATTAAAGAGTCTTTAATTTTAGAAATGTCGTAAGTAAACTCGTTTACAAACGCCACTATGTGGCTGTGCAAAACGTCCTCTTGAAGATGCTGGGCGTAATGCCTTACAAGAGGCAAAGTTTCGTCAAAATGACCAAACGAATACTTTACAGACTTTCTGATTTCATCGTCTATTGCACTTTTTAAATGAGCAAAATCCTTGCGTACACAGATGCAACCAAGCGGCACTGGAAGACCCGTTTTTTTCGTCCAATAATCCCCCAAGTCTTCGACAAGTTCCAAGCCGTAATCCTTATAAACAAACCTGCCCTCGTGTATCAACACCCCCGCGTCAATTTCATTTCTTGAAAAGGCGGGAAGAATATCGCTAAAAAGCATGGGGAATATTTCGGCGTCTTTGCCCGCATAAAACCTGTAAAGCAATGCCGCCGTGGTGTTAAGCCCGGGAACTGCAACCTTGCCCCCGCTCCAACCGCGCCTTGCCACCAAAACAGGGCCGGTTCCAATTCCAAGAGCCGCCCCAGCGTCCAGAAGCTCGTACTTGTCGCGGTTTGCCAAATACGCGGGAAACGAAAGCTTCGTTATCGGATATTTCGCCTCAAAGGCAAATTCGTTCAAGGTTTCTATGTCGTGCCGCTCAAATTCAAAATCGAGATTTTTTCCGATTTTCGATATCAGCGCAAAAAATGCGAATGTGTCGTTGGGACAAGGTGTTATTGCGAATTTCATTGCCGTAATTTTTTGTAAAATCCGTCGCGGGCAAATGGAATTTTGCCTGCGTTTTCTATTGTTTTGCGCATTCCCAAGGCAGTTGTGCTGTTTTGAATGCCCGCGCTTTTTACAACCATTTCATCCATCAGAACTCCTCCCATGTCGTTTGAGCCCATCATTATGGCAAGCTCCGCTACTTTCATGCCCTCGGTGAGCCACCCCGACTGCACGACATTTATATTGTCCAAAAATATCCTCGCAAGTGCTATGGTTTTTAAAAATTCGGGGGCGGAAACCCTTTCGATATGGCTCATGCGCGTATTTTCAGGGGCGAGAGGCCATGCGATAAACGCCTTGAATACGCCAAGTTCGTCC
This sequence comes from Intestinicryptomonas porci, assembly GCF_033971905.1. Taxonomy (NCBI): domain Bacteria; kingdom Pseudomonadati; phylum Verrucomicrobiota; class Opitutia; order Opitutales; family Intestinicryptomonadaceae; genus Intestinicryptomonas; species Intestinicryptomonas porci. Next base: position 34,078 of record NZ_JALBUT010000004.1, on the reverse strand, counting down.
TGAATATCGCGCACCAAATTAAGATGCTCCAAACGGTCCTCAAAAGTTTCGCCCATGCCGAAAGTCATCGTTGCAGAAGAATACATGCCGTTTTCTTTAAGGGCGCAGATTACGCTCTTCCACTCTTCGACGCTCGTTTTTAAAGGGGACACGTCTTTTCTGATTTTTTCTACAAGCATGTCCGCGGCACCGGGAATGGAGTCGGCTCCCGCCTCTTTCAGCCTTCTTACGCACTCTGAAATGCCAATATTCGCGTTGCGCGCAAACACAAAAATTTCAGACGGAGAGAAGACATGCAAAAACATCTTGGGGCATTGAGCCTTTATTTTTCTTAAAATCGAGCACGCCCAATCCAAGCTAACGTCTTTGCTTAACCCGCCTTGAAGCATAATCTGCACCGCGCCGTTTTCCTCGGAACGCTTTGCGATTTCCAAAATTTCATCGTCGGTTAAAAAGAATTTTTCGATGACGCCCGCGCGCGCGTGATACGCGCAAAACTTGCACTTTGCAAAGCAATCGTTTGAATAGTTTATCATTCGGTTTACGATGTAGCTTACTTCGTTTCCCAAATTCATCGCCCTGTGCCTCGCCTGGGCAAGACGCGCAAAATCAAATATCGAAGCGTCCTTCAAAGACAGTGCCTCTTCAACCGTTATCCTTGCGTTTTCCGAAACTTTTTTAAGCAAATTTTCCATCGAAAATATCCCTCGTTTTTTTAAAGGCAAATTCGTCCATGCGGTACTTCAATCCCGAATAGTAGAGCCTTGCGTCATCTGCCGAAAAATTCGGCTTGCCAAGCGCAACCGCCGCAAGTTCGCAATACCGCCCAATGTTTTTTTCAAATTCTAAAAGCGAATTTTCATAGTACTCAAAAATTTCGCCCTTTATTTCGTCATAAATTTCGCGCTTTATGGCAATGCAAGAACATATCAAAGGCACATTGAAAGTCTCGCGCCAAAGTTCCCCTACGTCGAATTTAAAAGCGAATTTTGAAGAGTACGTCATCGCCAAATCGCCAATCATCAAAGCGGCGTCGGCTTCTTCAACTGAGTTTGACCTGTTTTCAAACACGTCAAAGCCAAATTTAAATTTTGAAACTGCGGAAAGCGCCGCTATCGAATTTTCCGAAAAAGAAGTGGCGAAAACTTTTTTCCCTTTTAAATCTCCAAATTCAAAGTTTGAAAAAAGCTCGATTGATTTCACTTCCCCGTCGGTTGCTATGCAAAAATTCGGCAAACGCGCATAAGATTTTTCAATGTCTTTGTAGGCAAAAAATGAAACTGCTGAAATATCCAACGCGCCATCGCGGCACATGTTATTTAGCTTTGACGGCGCAAGGGAAAAAGTTTTGCGCGCAAACGGAAACCGCTCAGCGCAAAGTTTCAGCGGAATGAAATTTATAAAAGAAATTTCCCCGACGTTAAGAAACATAATTTGAATTTGTCAAAACAGGCTCAAAACCCGCCGATTTTATTATAAATTCAAGCTTCTTGCCGTCCCTGTCGGAAGCTTTCGCGCCCGCAGAAACCGCGACTTCCTCATGCCAGTGCGTTCCGCCGATGTCGTCTGCGCCAAAGCACAAAAGAACTTGAACCAAACGCTCGTCAAAATGGGTTATGGGGACTCTTATGTGCGGAAAGTTGTCCAATACAACCCTTGCAAGGGCGCATATTTTCACATCGTACGTCGCTGACGAAGACGAGGCAATTTCGCTCTTTCCCTTTCTGAACGGAAGCGGAACAAAAGCCTTGAAGCCCCCTGTTTCGTCCTGCAAACCCCTAAGTTTTAAAAGATGGTCCGCGACGTCTTCGGGAGTTTCTATATGCCCGTAGAGCATTGTTGCGTTTGTTTTCAGCCCCGATTTGTGCGCAACGCGCATGGCGTCAAGCCACTCTTCGCCTGTCAGCTTGTTGGGGGTTATGCGCTTTCGAACTTCGGGATTGAAAATTTCAGCTCCTCCGCCGGGAAGCGCGTTTACACCCGCGCCCTGCAAAATTTCATAAATTTTTGAAAGGGGCTTGCCCGATATTTTCGACATCAAAACGCATTCTGAAACAGTGAAAGCCACAATGTTGAAATCCGGATTTGCGCTTTTTGCCGCTTTTACGACATCCACATAATATTCGAGCGGAAGCTTTGAGTATATGCCGCCTATAATATGGATTTCAAGCGCACCCGCCGCCGCAAAATTCAACGCCCTTTTGTGTACTTCATCAGCAGTTAAGACATACGCGCCGTCCTGCCCTTCCCTGCGCGCAAAAGAGCAAATCGGACATAGAGCCTCGCAAGTGTTTGAATAAGTTATTGCGGCGTTTATCGTGTAATGGGCGCGGTTACCGTAGAGCCTGCGCCTAAACGCATCGGCGAGCTCTCCGAGTTCAACGGGGTTGCCGTTTAAAAGGCTTACGGCAGTTTTTGCATCTATTCTATCATTCATTTGCACAAAAGTTTATAATCGCCTTTTCCGCCGTGATTGTCAATTTGTAATAATGCAAAAAAATCTTTTTTAAATATTGATTTTTCCGAGATTGTAATTATGGATTTTATGTATGAAAATAAAAATCGCTATCGTAATTTTGGCAGTGCTGGCATCGGCATTTTTTCTTGTCAGAAATTCGGGAAAAGTCCCAAGCGGCACTCCGCATGAAAAAGCCTTATATGTAATTGAAAACAACGCATGCCTGAGCTGCCACGATTTCAACGCAAAAAAACCGTTTTACGCAAAGCTTCCTATCGCGGGCGCACTTGTAGAGCAGGATATTTTGTATGCTACGCGCTCGATTGATTTGAGCCAAGTCGTAAAAAACTTAAAGGAAGGCAAAAGTGTCGGCGAAGTCGATTTGTCGAAAATCGCCTACTCCGCGGAATTTGGCACGATGCCTCCTTTGCAATATTCCCTCTTCCACTGGAAAAGCCATTTAAACAAGGAAGAAAGAAACGCCATTTTGGACTGGGTAAAAATAGAACGCCAAAAGCTCTCCCAAAATAGTGGCGTTGCAAAAGAATTTGAAAACGAGCCCGTGCGCCCGCTAAATCCCGCGCCCAAAACAAATCCTGCAAAAGTCGCGCTCGGGAAAGAGCTTTATAACGATACCCGCCTTTCAAAAGACAACACCGTATCATGCGCCACGTGCCACAACCTTTCATTGGGCGGGGTTGACAGGCTGAGATATTCAAAAGGCGTTGACGGCAAGCTTGGCGGAGTAAACGCCCCGACGGTGTTTAATTCCACATTCCACCACCGCCAATTCTGGGACGGCAGAGCCGCGAATTTGGAAGAGCAGGCGGGCGGCCCTCCGACAAACCCCGTCGAAATGGCTTCGGATTCTTGGGACGAAATTTGCAAAAAGTTAGATGCAGACCAACAGTTTAAGGAACGATTCCTGAAAGTATATCCCGAAGGAATAACCCAAAAAACAGTGTGCGATGCCATTGCCGAATTTGAGCGAACCCTCGTAACTCCGAATGCGCCGTTTGATAAATATTTGAAAGGCGACAAATCCGCGATGACAAAAGAGCAAATCGAAGGCTACGAGCTTTTCAAAAAGGCTAAGTGCGCGACCTGCCACGCAGGGCACAATTTGGGAGGTCTTACCTTCGAGCACATGGGGCTTTTGAAAGATTACTTTGCCGACAGGGGTGAAGTAAATGACAACGACAACGGGCTTTACAATTTCCAAAAGGACGATAAAAACATGGGCAGGTTTAAAACTCCGACTTTGAGAAATGTAGCCCTTACCTATCCGTATTTCCATGACGGCACGGTAAAAACTTTGGAAGAAGCGGCATCGCACATGCTGAAATACCAATCGGGCGTAAGCCTTTCAAAAGACGACATCAAAAAAATTGTTTCATTCCTCGAAGCCCTCACGGGAGAATTTGACGGGAAACCGTTGAAATAAAAACGAATTGAAGCAATTTTAACGCGCAAAAAAACCGCATATTTTTTATGCGGTTTTTTCTTTTCAGCGGTTTTCGATTAAAAATTTTTCAACCGCCTCAATATCCTCGCGGTATGTAACGCCTTGCCATTTCTCGGAATTGGGAATAACCCTGACTTTGACCTTGCCACATTTAACCGCATTGTCCACCGCAAACGGAAGGTAAAATTCCGATTTTAAGTTTGCGGAATTTTCGCGCAAAAACTCTTCAAAGCCGCTTTCCAAAATATCAAAAATAGAAGTGCCGAAAGCCCAAAAATTCATTGAAACCAAAGTATCAAACGAAAATCTTTCGCCAAATTCGTCTTTTACAAATCCTCCGCCACAATCCGAAAGCCCCGAATGCTCCTCGACGTCAACCAAAAATCCGCTTTCGTCAACCCTGCAAATTCCGCGCGAAACTCCGCCGTTTTCAGACAAAGTATTACCGAGCCTATAACCAGCAAGGGCAAAAGTGTTCGATTTTTTTTCATCTAAAAACCTGCCCATGATTTCATAGACACCTCTTCCGTAATAGTCGTCTGAATTGATTGCAAGAAACGGCGTTTTAACAATGCCTTTGCATGACAAAACCGCCTGCCCCGTTCCCCACGGTTTTGTCCTGCCTTCGGGAACAACATAGCCCGACGGCAAATTTTCCAAAGACTGAAACGCGTGTAAAACTTCTATTTTGCCTTCGTATTTTTTAGACACCTCCGACTTGAAAGCATCTTCAATGTCTTTGCGAATTACAAAACACACTTCTGAAAATCCCGCCGAAATTGCGTCTTCAACCGCAAAATCGAGCAGAGTTTTTTGGTCTTTGCCGAATTTCTTCAGCTGCTTCAAACCTCCAAAACGGCTGCCCATTCCCGCAGCCATTACAACGAGAGCCTTTTTCATAAATAATCCTTGTATGTAAATATGTGCGCAAGAGCGGCGGCGGCGGCGTCTGATTCGTCAAAGCCGAGCGGCTCTATTTTTAAAATTCCTGCGACGGTTTTTGAAACCTGCTCCTTGCTCGCCCTTCCAAAGCCGACAACCGCCTGCTTTATGCGCAGCGGCGGATACTCGAAAACAGGCATTTCAAAATTCGCGGCCGCCGCGATTGCGGCACCTCTTGCAGAGCCCAAAATCAAAGCCGTTTGGTTGTTCTGCACATAAATGCTCTGCTCGACCGCCGCGCAATCGACCTCAAACTTGCAGGCAAGCCTGTCAACAGCTCTAAAAATCGCGCCAAGACATTCAGCCTGGCTCATTTTCGGATTGTTCGTCACCCTTTGAGAAGCCAAAAATTCGGGCTTTCCGCCCTGCCTTACCCTGACGACAGCAAGCCCCGTGCCGCGCAAACTCGGGTCTATACCCATTACCGTCCCCGTAAAAGCAACCTTTGTTATTGCCCTTGAAACGGACAAAAGTTTAGGAGCATCTTTTTTTAGCGAAACGACCCCCGTGCGCGGATTTATGCACTCCGCCTTTGCCAATTTTTCAGCCCACAGAAATCTTGAACTTTTCGCCATAATTTATTCTTCAAAAATCTTGCCCGACCTCAAAACCAAGTTGCGAGAAGTCCTGCGCGCGAAATCGGGATTATGGGTAATCAAAAGAAGCGCGGCGCCTTCAACTTCGCATAAGTCAAGGAGCATATCCATGACTTCAAGCCCCGTGTTTTCATCGAGATTTCCGGTCGGCTCGTCGGCAAAAATCACTTTCGGGCGGTTTAAAATCGCCCGCGCGATTGCCACTCTTTGCCTCTCCCCGCCCGACATTTGGTGCGGCATATGCCCCATTCTGTCGGAAAGCCCGACTTTTTCCAAAATTTCCTTTGCGCGCGAAATTGTTTTCTTGTTGAAACTATCCGCAATACGCGCGGCAAACAACACATTTTCAAGCGCGTTAAGTTCGGGAATCAGGCAGTAAGACTGGAAGACAAACCCCATATAGCCCGAACGAAGCTTCGCCTGTTTAGAGTTTGAAAGCCCGTCAACCTTCAATCCGTCCCAATAAACACCACCGCTCGACGGTGTTTCAAGGCATGCGGCGATGTTTAAAAAGGTCGTTTTGCCCGCGCCGCTTTCGCCGCGCAAACTCGCGCTTTCACCCTTAAAAAGCGACAAATCCGCCCCTTTTAAGACCTCGATTACAGAGCCGTTCGGAGACTTGAAACTCTTTTTTAAGTTTTCTATTTTCAAGATTTCGCTACTCATTGCGCATAGCCTCCGAAGCCTTTAATCTCGACGCCCTGAGCGCAGGCAAAAAACCTGCAAGCGTGCATAAAACTACAGCAAACAAGCATGCCCTGAACGCGTCATTTAAGTCGTACAATACAGGCAGGCTTGAAAAATGGTAAAACTGCTCGAGCGTTTCCCTGCCCACGATAAATTCAACAATCGCGGTTCTGTTTTCGAGCAAAAGAAATGTCAGCAAAAGCCCCGCAACCGCGCCTAAAAACCCGATTATAAAACCTTGAAAGCAATAGCAAAGCGCGATTTGGTAAGGTCTTGCTCCCATGGCGACCGAAAGCCCGATTTCCTTGGTTTTTCTTAAAACCGTGGTGTAAAGAGAAGAGCAAATCGAAAAAGACGCAACAATTATGATTAGCATTATTATTACAGACATCATGACTTTTTCAGTCGCAATCACCCTCAAAAAGGCTTCGTTGCCAGTAAGCCAAGTGTACGCACGCACATCCCCGTTCAAGACGTCGGCATTCATCTGTTTTGCAAAAGCAGTTTCATCGACTCCGTCTTTAAGCTTTAAAACATAGCTATGGAAGCCGCTTCCAAGACTGTACAAATCCTGCATTCTCCGCAAAGAAACCAACGCCACATTTTTATCGACATCGGAAAAGCCCGTGGACAAAAAACCTACAACTTCAAGCTTTACGGGCATGGGAACTTCATTTTGGGAAAGCCTTTCAAGCATCGTCGGCGCGTAAACTTCAACCACGTCGCCCTTTGACGCCCCTATCCTGTTTGCCACACCGACGCCCAAAATGACGCTGTCGTCGTCAAGCTCGTCAATATCGCCCCAGCTTACGAAGTTTTTTTCCTTTATGGGCAATGCGCAGTTGTTGTCGATGGAATCGTAGCTTCGCAAAACCGGATAAGCGGGAGTGTTGCCGTTTATCATCATGACAGAACCCCTCGCGACTTTTTCAACCTTCTCGACTTCGGGATTGTTTTTGAGATTTTCAAAAAGCTTTTCCGCATTCTTGCCGGCAATAACTCTTCCGCCCGCCTCCAATGTTATCTGACCTCCCGTATCGACAAGCTTTACGCCTATTTCATTGTGAAAGCCATTCATAACGCTCTGAGTACCAAAAAGAGCAAGCACGCCCAAAGCAACCCCCAATATGGAAACGAGGGTGAAAAACGATATTTTCCTGCCCGTCGGGAAAAGCTGTTTTACCGCTATGTAAAGCCACCACTTCATTTTTTTAATTTCAGATTGCAGTTTTAATAAAAACAAAACTCCGCAAATGCGGAGCTTTGCGCGTTTTAAAAATTACTGAACTTCGGGGCGCAGGGATGGAAATAGAATTACGTCCCTGATATTCGCGGCTCCCGTAAGCAAAATAATCAAGCGGTCAATGCCAATTCCCATGCCGCCCGCGGGAGGCATTCCGTATTCGAGAGCTTCAAGGAAATTGTTGTCGAGCTTCTGGATTTCTTCGCCAACCTGCGCTTCAAACATGTCGCGCTGGATGAACGGGTCGTTTTGTTCGGAGTAAGCAGGCGCAATTTCCTGCCCGTTTATGCAAAGCTCGAAAACGTCGATTACATCAGGGTCTTCCTTGTTGATTTTTGCAAGCGGGCAAAGCTCTTTTGCAATGTGTGTCACAAAGGTCGGCTGGATTAAGAACGGCTCAATCAGCTTGCTGTAAACTTCCTGAGTTACTTCGTAGTCTTCCCAAGTTTCTTCGACATTCAAGCCGAGTTTGCGGCAGGCGTCCATTTTTTCGGACTTAGAGCGTTTAAACCAATCCTTGTCGCCCGTTTTTTCGATAATCAAATCCTTGTAGTCAACAGTTCTCCATTCGCCGCCAAGCTCGATTTTTACACCGTCAAAGCGCGTGATTGTTGTTGAGCCGACAACCGTTTTGCAAAGGTGCTGCACAAGCTCGTAAACGAGCTTCATCATGCCCTTGTAGTCGCTGTAAGCTTCGTAAACTTCAAGCATTGTAAATTCGGGATTATGCTTGCGGTCGATGCCTTCGTTGCGGAAATTCTTGCCGATTTCAAACACCCTGTCGAAACCTCCCACAAGCATTCTCTTTAAGAAAAGCTCAGGCGAAATGCGCATGAAAAAGTCGCAGTCAAGCGCGTTGAAATGGGTGATGAAAGGCTTTGCCGCCGCGCCGCCTGCAACGCCCTGCAAAGTCGGCGTTTCAACTTCCAAAAAGTCGCGGCTTGTCAAAAATTTTCTGATTTCGGAAATTATGCGGCTGCGCATTTTAAACCTCTTGCGCGAATCGGGATTTACAATCAAATCCAAATAACGCTGGCGGTAAATCTGCTCGCTATCAGTAAGCCCGTGCCACTTTTCGGGAAGAGCGCGCATACCTTTGCTTACGAGGGCATATTCGCTTACCCTTATCGTGATTTCCCCCGCCTTGGTCAGGAACAATTTGCCCTTTGCGCCGATGATGTCGCCGACATCGAGCATCTTTTTAAAGTGGGAGTTGTACAAACCCTCGGGAAGGTCATCGCGCGAGAAGTAAAGCTGGATAATGCCATCGCGGTCCTGAATTTTGACAAAGCTTGCCTTGCCCATCACACGGAAAACCAAAATTCTGCCCGCAACGCTCACCTCTTTGCCCTCGCCTTCGGTTTCAAAAAGCTTTTTTGCGGCTTCGCTCGTGCAGTCGGGCTTCCAATTCTGGCTGAAAGGGTCGCTGCCCGCCGCGCGGAGAGCGTCTAATTTCGCCTTTCTCACGGCAAACAAGTCGTGGGTGTTGGCGTGGTTTATTTCAGGTAAATTTGCGTTAGAGTCTTCCATAATAAAAAAATTAAAAAAAATGCTAATGTTTTAAAGAGGTTGCGCAACCATTTTTTGATTTATTTTGCGAGCAGATTTTCGGGATTCAGCTGTTTTAATTCGTCCAAAACAAACTCGCCGTCTTTGCGGATTAAAACATCGTCAAAATAAATCTCTCCGCCGCCATATTCCTTTGTCTGAATGCAGACCATATCCCAGTGGATTTTGGAGCGGTTACCGTTATCGGCGTCCTCATAAGCCTGACCGGGAGTGAAATGGAAAGAGCCCGCGATTTTTTCGTCGAACAAGATGTCGCGCATCGGGCGGGTAATGAGGGGATTTACTCCGAGGGCAAATTCGCCTACATAGCTTGCGCCCTCGTCGCTTGCAAGAATTTCGCGCAACGCGGAGGCATTCATGGAAGCGTCCGCCTTAACGATTTTTCCCTTTGAAAATTCCAAAGTAATGCCGTCGAACGAAAGCCCGTTGTAAACCGTGGGCGCGGTGTAATGCAAAACGCCTTCTACGCTGTCTTTCACGGGAGCAGTGAAAACTTCGCCGTCGGGAATATTCATTTCCCCCGCGCACGGGATTGCGGGCATTGACTTTATCGAAAATGTTAAATCGCTTCCGTTTCCCAAAATGCGGACTTTGTCGGTGCGCATCATAAGGTTTTTCAAGGCTTCCATGCCGTCTGAAAATTTGGAATAGTCGAATGTGCAGACATCGAAATAGAAGTCTTCAAAAGCTTCCGTACTCATTCCCGCAAGCTGCGCCATTGAAGGAGTCGGCCAACGCAAAACGCACCATTTTGTTTTATCGACACGCCAGTTGAGCGCAGAACGCATTGCGGTGGATATTTTTGAAATTTGCTCCTGCGGGACGTCTCCGTTTTCAAATATGTTGTTTGCGCCGCGAATGGCAATGTACGCCTGCATTTTTTGGATTTCAGAAAGCGCAAGTTCAGAAGCCGTCTTTAAGCTCGAATCGTTATGAAACAAATTCAGCTTGCGAGAAATTCGAGCCGAATGCAGCTTTACGAATGGGTTTCCGCCGCGCTCTGAAACGCTCTCAACCAACGCTTCAACCATTTCTTCGGGAACGTCGAACATGTCGAGCATCACGTTTTCGCCCTGCGCGACTTTTACAGAATAAGAGCAAAGGAGCTTTGCCAGTTTATTGTATCTTAAATCTTTTGCCATAAACTATATTTCTTCCAAAATTGGATTTTCTATTTCTTTTCCAAAGTTTTCAACGTTGAAAATTTCAGGGGAAAGGCTGTCAAAAAACTTTATCGCAACAATTTTCATTTTGTCCTTGTCGCGATTTTTTTTATCCTGCATTTCGATTTCCTTCATAAACCAAACATCGCCGATTTTCTTGATAGAATCAAGCATAAGCGCGCGTTCGGGCGTCTCCCCTTCCCCGTAATATTCCGTGTAAAAAGGAGCGTTAAATTCCCTGCTTAGGGCAATCCTGACTTTTTTTAAGTTCGGATTTTTTTCTGCAAATTCGGCGTCGGGGCGCATGTCAAAAAAATGCACCGCCCTGCCCACTCTCCCCGGACCTGCATAATTGCTTTTCCACTTTTTATAGGGAGCGGCGAAATCAAACGGCGTGTAAACCAAACCGTCTAAAATCGGCTTAAACCAGTCCGACTGCGGGATTTCCTCAACCTTGCCGCCCGTTTTTTTAAACATTCTGCAAACACCGTTTTTCGAGACAAACAGAAATTCCGCCGATTTGCCCGCATCGGACTTTTGGGAAATTTTAAGACGCATAGAATAAGTGCCGCCTGATATGTGCCTGCCCCAGACATAACCGAAATACTCCACTGCTTCGCTCTTTCTTGGCAAATGCGCCATGTCGAATTTAAAGCAGTAATCTTTCACGGGGCGGCTTGCCAAAAACTTCTCCCACCTTTCTTGGGCGTCATCGGCGGAAAGCGGGCGCACGGAAGTGTCAACGCGCCTCGCCCTCTGCGCAAAAAGGGGAAGAGCGAAAGACAAAACCAAAACAGCCGACAAAAATATTTTTAAAAATTTCTTCATAAAGCAATCTTCATAAAATCAAGATTAAAAAAAATTGCCAAGATAAAACATTGCAAAAAAGGCGCGATTTTTACCGCGCCCCAAATTAAAAATAAATGAAAAATTACTTTGCTTGCGGCGCGGGAACTTTCGCGTCCGATTTAGCTTCGGGCTTGTCCGCCGTTTCGTTTACCTTCTGCACCGCGTCAGCCGCTTCTTTCTTAACGGCTTCCCCTGCTTTTTCAGAAGAATTTGCAAGCTGTTCAAGCTCTTTTGCCATCGTCGGGGCAGAAACTTCTTCCGACGCCTTTTCAGTGGATTTCAAATAGATGTTCGCCAAGAACAAAGAGAATGTAAGCACAAAAAACACTACGATGCATTTTACGCACACCCTTGTCAAGACATTGCCCGTTTCTCCGCCAAACGCGCTTTCAGCCGCGCCGCCCGCAAGGCTTGCACCCATGCCCGCGTCCGCGCTCGGGCGCTGCATCAAGATAACCAAAACCAACAGGACGCAGATTAAGATTAAAATCAAAGTAAAAATGCCTATTAACAAAGATAACATTTCAATATTCCTTTATCTAAAATTTTTAAAAAATCTATATTGGAATATTTTTTTTCAAATTCAATACTTTTTTGCATTTGCGCAAAAAAAAGCCGCCCTGCAAGAGAGCGGCTTGAAAGCTTAAAACTTCTACTTTTTGATGTCAACCTTGACCCACGCGCCGTCTTTTTCGGAAGAAGCGACGCTTGCGTCGATGAACGCCATGCCCATTCTGCCGTCATAGACGTTGGCATACTTGGAACCGTCGCAGTTAAACGGCTTGCCTTCCCAGTAAGCGCGCACGTCGGCTTCAAAGAAACGGTGCAAGCGCGCATAGGCGTCGTGGAAGCCTTCGCAGTGTCCCGACGGAATTTGCGGTTCCGCGAGCAAGTCTGCGGGAACATCGCCCAAGAAGCCGTCGTTCGGCTGGACTTCCCTGCGCCAGTAAACTCTGTCGGGCTGTCCGGGAACATGGATTGTGACGCATTCGGAATTTTCCTGCTTCCATTCCAAAGAAGCCTTTGTGCCGACGATTTCAATGCCCAAGTCGTTCTTGTGACCGTGCGAGATTTGTGAAGCCCTCACCATCGCCTTGCCGCCGTTTGAAAGCTTGCAGTAAGCAGTGAAATGGTCGTCGAGAGCGTTGCCAGGAATGAACTTTTCAAGATGCGCGCTGACGTCCGTTACGTCCAAGCCCGTTGTAAATCTCAAATGCATCAAGGCGTGCGTTGCGATGTCGCCGCCGCAGCCGCTCTTGCCCGCCATTTGCGGGTTTGTGCGCCACATCGGCATGGAGCTTGCCCCGCCGAGCATTAAAGGTCCGAGCCAGCCCTGAATATAGGAGGCGTCAACCCACTGGACTTCGCCAAGCAGACCGCTTTGGACTATGAAACGCGTAAAGCGGGTTGTCCAATGCCCCAAATAAGTGTGGGCGACTGCAAACGGTACTTTCTTTCTTTCGACGGCTTCGACAATCTTGTCCGCCTGTTCCATTGAAATGCACAAAGGCTTTTCGCACATTACGGGAATGCCCGCTTCAATAGCCTTGATTGCGGGGTCGAAGTGAACCCAGTTCGGGGTCACGATTAAAACGTAGTCAAGCCTTTCGTCTTCGGGAAGATTTTTCTGGTCTGCAATCATAGCGTCGTAAGACTCATAGCCCTTGATTGGATAAGGCCAGTTGGCCGCTTCCTCCATTGCGATTTTGGGATCGGGGAACAATGCGCCCGCAACTACGCGCCTTGTGCCGTCAGAAAATATCGCCTTTTGATGCGGTTGTGCAATAAATGCGCCCTTGCCGCCGCCTACCATACCTATTTTTAATACTCTTTTTGACATTTTTACCTTTCTCGAATTTTGATAAACTTTGTAAAGTTGTTAAAAATGAAAACAGAAAATCCATGCCCCATCAAGAAAAAAATCATACAGTATGGTACATTTATCCGCGCTGACTGGTTGACAAAACAAATTTAATATGTAGATTTCAAACAATGCAAAAAAGAAAAATTGAAATTACGGCGGAATTTTTTCCGCCAAAGACGGAAGAAGGCGCAAGGCAGATTTTAAGAACGGCAAACGCGATAAAAAATTTCCCGCTCGATTTTGTTTCAATTACCTACGGCGCGGGAGGCTCGTCGCGCGAGCGCACGATAGAATACGGAGAACTGCTCCGCGAGATTTTTAATTTTGACGTAATGCCGCATCTTACCTGCGTCGGGCACAGCGTTGACGAACTGCGCGGCATAATTTCAGGATACCGCCAAAAAGGATTTAACCGCGTGATGGCTCTTCGCGGAGATCCTCCGCGCAACGAGCCGAATTTCAAGCCCCATCCAAACGGGCTGGCATACGCAAGCGAGCTTATCCATCTGATAAAGTCTGAATTCCCCGAAATGAAAATCGCATGCGCGGGCTATCCCGAAAAGCATCCCGAAGCGACGTCTGCGGAGTCCGATTTGCAAAACTTAAAGCACAAAGTGGATTTGGGTGCCGACATGGTGATAACCCAGCTTTTCTTCGACAATTCCTCATTTTTTGACTTCGTAAACAAATGCAGAAAAACAGGGATAGAAAAACCCATACACGCGGGAATTATGCCCGCACTATCGCTCAAACAAGCCTCAAATTTCTGCTCGATGTGCGGCTCAAAACTCCCCGCTAAACTTGAAGAAATGCTTAAAAGCGCAAATTCCAACGAAGAGGAAGAAGCAAAAATCGGTCTGGAATGGGCAAAAAAACAGATTGCCGAACTTCTGGAACGGGAAGTTGAGGGCATTCATCTTTACATTCTAAACCGCCCAAAATCCGCGATAGAGCTTATGGATTTTCTCTTTGCCAAAAAGTAAGCTTTCCGAAAAAGCGCAAAAATCCGTACTATCAATAAACGACATATCAAAGCGGTGTGAAAAATTTTCCAAAATACCAAGATGGCGCAATATGATTTTGACGCCATCTTTTTATGCTCTTTAAGCATCAATTTTATTGCACAAAAAGAAGAGATTTGCCAAGTATCGGCGCAATCTCCTTTTTTTACCCGAATTTCGGGGTTTTAGTCAAATTATCTACTTTATTTCTTTTCAGTCTTGCTTTCCTTTTTCTTGCCGGAATCTTCGTATTCGGAAATCGGCTTTGCTCCTCTTAAAATTCGGACAACACCCTTGTTGTTCTGGCGCGCCCATGCGCTCGCATTTTTAAAATACTTCTTCTGCCATTCAGGGTCGCCCTTTTTGGGCAACATGATAATCATATTAAAGACCGGACGCTTCAAACCGCGCTCATCGTAAACCTTTTTGAATATCGGCTCGTAATGAGCCATAATGCTTGAATTTGTGTGGTGCTTGAATTTGAACTCAGACGGAAAGTCGTCCCAAGTTTTTTTGGACATCGCCGTTTTTGCCTCTGGAATACCCTTTTGCGCGGCATAGCCCCAAGAGTCGCGAACAACCATTGGCGGAATACCTTTTTTTGCACGCGCCGCATTTTCCTCTTCAATCATCTTGCGGGCAACTTCTCTTGCAATCGCAAAGAATTTGTTTTTTTCATCAGGAGTAAAAATCTTGCCACCACTCTTTTCATATTTTTCGGCATTCTTTTTTGTCTGCTCAACATACTTTTTGCGTTCAGCAGGAGTCATTTTTACCCAAAATTCGTCCGCACGAGGCCAGTGGGTCGTCAAAAAGTAAATTACGCCCGCACCCTGTTCGATTGCCGCCTGATACGCCATGTACCAATACACAACGCCATGCCGTTGCCAAACATGGTTTTTCTTTTCAACACTACTGTATGCGAAGCCTTCGTTAAATGGAACATAAGGGAAACGCAAGTCATAATTTGCATCGCGAATACCCATATCTTTGGGGTCTGCACTTGTGTTAAACTGCTTTATCCAAGATTCAAACGCACTTTTATTTGATGAGTTTGCAGGGACGAGATTTTGCCTGTAAACTTCAATACAGTTTACATTTCCGCCTTCGATACCGTTGCCGAGATTGCCCTGCTTTTGCCCTCTGTTCATATCAAAAGCCATTACGTTGAAAAGACATGTTGCCGGCAAACCTCTTACGAGTGTTGCGATTTCATTTTTTACGACGTTGAAAGCGGGAAGTGCACCCATTTCTTCTGTCATTGTTTTATCGCAAACGTCAAAACATATAAGAACGCGGTCGGAAGAGCCTTTTACGCCGAAGATGTCAAATTCAGGCAAATCGATTTTAACTTTGCCCAAGTTTGCCATTCCCGACATGTCTATGGAAGAAAACCCGTCCGTGCCGTCGCCACCCATGCCGCTCGGAAGGCTTATTTCAATCTGCGGGGTATTTATCTGCTGAGGCTGAACAATATTTATGCGCTTTACGAGTGAAGAATTACGCTTTTGGACATTCTTTGTGATTACCTTGCGCTTCTGCTTCTCGGGCTCTACCGTGTTTTGTTGTGGCGGAACAGATTCAAATTCCGTTTCGCTCGGCAATATCGCCTGCGTAACCATTATGCCGCCTGCAAGTATCAAAGCAGCCGTCATTAACGCGCCAACCGCTATCAAAACTTTTAAAAACAGCGAGTTCTTTTGATGCTTCGGTTTAAAATGCCTTATTTTCATATTGAGAAATGGAGACAGTTAAATAGATAGATGATAAAATAAATACGTTAATCATAATTTGGCTTGCGTCAATACTTTTCATTCCGCTTATGACGCTTATAAAATCGAACAATGCGCAAAAAAAGCGGAATTTTTTTCAAAACTCCGCTTCTTAAATTTAAATTCAACGCTACTTCTTTTCAGGTTGTTCGTATTCCGAAACAGGCTTTCCTCCACGCAAAATACGCACAGTCCCCTTGCCGTTTCTAAACGCCCACGATTTCGGAACAGCATTTTTCTTGTTGTTCCATTCTTCTTTCCTATTCAAAAGAATAATGATATTCACCGTAGGACGATTCAATCCGCGCTCATCGTAAACTTTTTTAAAAATGGGCTCGTATGCGGCAAGAAGAGATAAATTGTTATAACGCTTAATCTTGGGGCGTATATCGGGCGCAAATTGATCAGCGGGAGTGCCATTAAGTTTCGGTACTTTTAGCTTCAATTCGTGTTCTGCAAACGATCTGAAATCAAGCACGACTTTCAGCGGAATCCCCTTGCTTTTACGGCGTGCATTTTCAGCATCGACCCATGCCTTTGCTTTATTTATAAATTCTTGATTAGCCTTATGCCAGTTATCCCAATCTTCTTTGGTTGCGACATGCTTGCCTTCTTGCTTTGCTTTCTTGATGTTTTTTTCCTGCTCTTTGAATTGATATCGCATCAGGTCCTGCGAAACGGGCATCATATATTCATTGGGAGCAGGCCACTTGGCAGTCAAAATCCAAATTGCGCCTGCGCCCTGCTCGATTGCCGTCTGATAAATTCTATACCTGTCGTAAACTTCCGACTTATATGCGCCGTCCCATCTAAACCAAAAATTTTCACCTGTTTCGGTTTTTTGGAATAGTGAACTTGGAGGTGATGGATACTTCATTTCATACTGCCTGTCACGATAATCATGCAAACCTACCCTTTTGGTATCCTTGTTGATTACGCTAATCCATCTGTCGAAAGTCGCCTTGTTTGCTGCCGTTGCAGGCACAAGGTTTCTAAAGCAAACATCGCGAGCCTCTTTGTGGTAAACGTCAAACGCCATTACATTAAAGACGCAGGCGGCAGGCAACATCTTGATGAGCTTTTTTATCTCATCGCGAACAATGTTGTAAGATTCAAGCCCCCCCATGTCGTCGTTCATCATATAAGGAGAGGCATCAAAGGCGATAAAAACTCTGTCAGATTTAGCCTTTGCGCCGAAGATGTCCATTTCGGGCAAGTCTATTTTCATCGCCGATAAATTCGTCATGCCAGAAAAATCAGATATACCAATCCCATTGGTGCCGTCTCCGCCCATGCCACTCGGAAGGCTTATCTCAACCTGCGGTGTGTTTATCTGTTGTGGCTGCACTATATTTATGCGCTTTACCAAAGACGCGCTCCTTTTTTGAACGTTCTTTGTTATTACCTTGCGCTTCTGCTTCTCAGGCTCCACCTGATTTTGCTGGGCGGGCGGCGCAGCTTCAAACTCAGTCTCGTTCGGCAATATCGCCTGCGTAACCATTATACCCCCAGCCAATATCAATGCCGCTGTCATTAGCGCGCCTACCGCTATCATCACTTTCAAAAATAGCGAATTCTTTTGGTGCTTCGGTTTAAAATGCCTTATTTTCATCTACAAATTACCCTCATAATCCTATACATTGCATATGCAAGAAAAACATAGCAAATTAACTATGCTATTATTTACTGTAATTATCAAGGATAAAAACAAAAAAAATCGATTTTCAAGCAAATTTTGAAACCAAGTTTAAAAAAATACTCTTTTAATCTTGGAATTGGTAAAAATTTATTTCTTTTCTTCTTTGTCTTCCTTGAAATTTTCGTACTCGGAAACGGGTTTGCCCGCCCTTAAAATGCGTACAGAACCGTTGTTGTTAAGCTTTGCCCATGAGCGTATTTTATTAAGCTTTTTATTGTCGATTTTGGTTTTTCTGCCAGAAAGCAAAATAATGTTCAAAATCGGACGCTTCAAGCCGCGCTCATCATAGACTTTCTTAAAAATCTGCGCATACGAAGCAAATAGCGAAGACTGCGTGTATCTCTTGAAATCGACATGCGGGCGCAAATCGTTTCTAAATGTCGGCTTTGGCGGATATTTAAGCTTCAACTCGTTTGCCAAAACCAGCATGTCGGTAATAACTCTTTGCGGAATGCCTTTGCTCCTGCGGCGTTCGTTCTCCTTGTCGAGCCACTCTTTTGCCTTCATTCGGGCAGGCTCGGTTGATTTAATCCATTTGTTCCAAGCGTCTTTGTCGGCATCATAGGCAATTATTCCGCCCTTTTTCACAAAATCCTTGCAATTTTTTTCCCACTGGGCATTGAACTTTTTTGCTCATCAGGAGTTTTCGGGAGAAAATAGTCGTTAGGTTCGGGCCAGCGCATGGTCAAAATCCAAATTGCGCCCGCGCCCTGCTCGATTGCAGTCTGATAAATTTTATATCTGCAAACAACGTCGAAATATTGCGCGCTGTCATAGTGGTATGACATAACTTTGGCGTCGGCAAAGGGAGGTATTGGATATTTCAAGTCGTACTGACGGTCGCCGTACCCAAGCCCGATTTTATTTACGTCTTTATTTATGGCATCAATCCATTTCACAAACCTGTCCTTATTGACGGCAGTTGCGGGAACGAGATTTGAATTGCACATGTCTCTGACTTCTTTTACGTGAAGGTCAAACGCCATTATGTTGAAAACACAAGTTGCGGGAAGCATTGAAACAAGCTTCTTAATCTCATCGCGAACAATGTTGTAAGATTCAAGCCCCCCCATATCGTCGTTCATCATATAAGGAGAGGCATCAAAGGCGATAAAAATTCTGTCGGATTTTGCCTTTGAGCCGAAGATGTCCATTTCGGGCAAGTCTATTTTCATAGCCGATAAATTCGTCATGCCAGAAAAATCGGATATACCAATCCCATCGGTGCCGTCTCCGCCCATGCCGCTCGGAAGGCTTATCTCAACCTGCGGTGTGTTTATCTGTTGCGGCTGCACTATATTTATGCGCTTTACCAAAGACGCGCTCCTTTTTTGAACGTTCTTTGTTATTACCTTGCGCTTCTGCTTCTCAGGCTCCACCTGATTTTGCTGGGCGGGCGGCGCAGCTTCAAACTCCGTCTCGTTCGGCAATATCGCCTGCGTAACCATTATACCCCCAGCCAATATCAACGCCGCTGTCATTAGCGCGCCTACCGCTATCATCACTTTCAAAAATAGCGAATTCTTTTGGTGCTTCGGTTTAAAATGCCTTATTTTCATATATATTGCCCCATCGTGATTTCACATAAAACCATGTCCAAAACGCGATAAACTTATTATGTTTTTGTTTCCCCCGTTATCAAGTGTTTTTAATCGATATGTTTTGGACAAATTGAAAAATCAAAAATTTTATTTTTAAATTTCGAGATTTTCAGATTTTAATACTTCGACAAAAAAAATGCAGTTTCTTTGAAACTTTCAACGCCTGCGCAAATCAATTCTATAAAATCATAAAAACTGCATTCTAAAAAAAAATGCGCGCCTTTACCGCGCGCATTTTTCAAAACCAAACAAACTTATTCCTCTTCTTCCTCTTCACCTTCTCCTTCGGGAGTTTTTATTTCAACAATTTCATCTTTTGCAAGTTTTGCATATTCAGTGTCGGAATAAAGCAAGGCAATCTGCTCGAAAATTTCATTCGATGCCGTAAAGTTTTCATTTGCCTTGTAAAGCTTCGCGATTTTATAAAGAATAATCGGCATCCAGTCATAAGTAATATCCCCATAAACAATGCCTTCCGCATAGGAATCAACCGCGTCGTCCGCCTTTTTCGCCTTTTCAAGGAGCATTCCGTCAACAAGGCATTTCAAAGAGTAAGCCCTTTCGGTTTTCGGCATATTCTTCAAGTTGTCAACAAACAAACGGGCGGTAATGTCGCTGTTGTTCAAAAGGTCGCAATACGCCATCCACATTGTTGCCTCGTTTTTGTTTTTATTGCCGGGAGTTGACTGAAGCTTGGTGTACCATCTGACAGCGTCGCCAATTCTTCCGATTTTGCGGAATTTATGGGCAATATCCATGATGCTGTCAATATTGTCAATGTTTGCGCCGCCGAAATTCAAGCGTTCAAGCACGCTGTTTGCCTCTTCATAACGCTTTGCGTCTATCATCAAGTTTACATATTCAACCGCGGCAAGACCGACATTGTATGTGGATTTTGAAAGCGGCAAGGATTCCATTAGGCTCTTTGCCTCAATGTACCTGTTTGCCCTGAGCAGAGATTCCACGAAGATTGGCAGGTTTTCATGGACATTCGTTATTTTTTCGGGAACATCCATAATTACAACGGCAGGATAAACAACGCTTCTGCCCGCAGATACCGCTTCTTCCCACTTGCCGCGCATATACGCGGAACGCAAACGCTTCAAGTCGTCAGTTACGCGGTACTTGAACTTCACGCCTTCTTTGTTTATCGGCACAAAAACAGAACCCGGTGTGCCGTCAGTGAAAGACAGTTTGAAATTGATTGCGCCGTCAACCATTACAAGCTCTTCAAAATTCATGTTTGAAGTTTTCGCGCTCTTGTTTTTTTGGTCTTCAACGAACACTATGGGCAAGTTGTTTTTTTCGTATTCCGAAATTCTGCTTCTATCGCCGTCGTCCTTCTGCGCGAAAACCACGCCTGACACAAGAAGCAATGTTGCCGCCAAAATTGTCGATTTCTTTATATTCATAATTTTAAAGGGGTAAATGATTTTACTTTATCGAGCTTCGATAGTCTTCTATTTCTTTATAGAACTTGGAATCCTTGTTTGTCGGATCCTCAAGGAAAGGATCGAGGAACTCCTTTGCAGATTCGACTTCGCCCATGCTCATTGCAAGCTTTGCGCCAAGAAGAGTAGCCTCGCCCGCCAAATCAAGACAGCTTGCAAAACCCGCGGCGCAATTTGTGTAGTATGCCAAAGCCTGCTTGCGGTTATTTTGCTCCTCTTCAAGTTTGCCAAGCTTTAAAAGAGCTTCGGCATGCGCGGGACCTCTCCAAGCGGGAGTACGCAAAATGTCGTTAAACTTGTTTCTCGCCTCGTCAATCTTGCCCATTTTTTGGAACATCTCGCCCTGCCTTATCGCGGCGTAAGTAGCCTTTTCGTCAAGCGGGAATTCTTCTTCAACTTTCTTAAATAGTGAATTTGCGACTTCGTAGTTGCTGTTGCGCGCTTCAAGCTCCGCCAAGGCAATCAACGCCTCCAAGCGGTAGTCGGAATCCGAATCGACAACATATTGCAACGCGCTTCTTGCAGAATCCAAGCTGTATTTTTCGTTGCACTTGCCCATCCAGATTACGACTTTGAACGGCATTCCCTTAAAGTCTTCTTCGCTGAACATCTGCGGACGTTCTTTAAGCTTGCCGATTTCGTCAAGTGCCATTTCCATTCTATGCTGCAAGACCTTGTCGCCCTTAGACTTGGCTTCGTTAAGCAAAGAGTTGAAGAAGTTTTCGGGAGTGATTTTCGGGAATTTCGCCTGCTGAGACTTGTAGAGGTTCAAAAGCTCCACAATCGGCTTGTTTTCAACCAAAACTTCCTTGTCGAATTCCGCTTTCTTTTCGCCCATCTTGATTTTGAATTTTGCGTAAACGAGCGGATTTACATCGGGGAATTTCAGGGTGTACTGGTAGCGTTTTGCGGGGTCGTTTACAAACATTTCAAAGAACTTGCGGTCTGAAACGAGCTTCTGCAAAAAGTCTGTTGTAGCGTCGAGCTGGATTTTCGCGTCCGAATAGAATTGCGGATAGGATGAAATAATTTTGTCGATGGAGTCGTTTTTCGAGTCTCCGCCAAACTTTTTCAAAGAATCCATATAACCCGACACTGCGTCTGCCGACCTACCCTGCTTAAACAAAGGCTGGGCAAGCAGGTAATAAGCCATGGGCAAATTGCCTTCGGGATACTCTTTCAAGTAGCGAATCAAAACTTCCGACTGCTTGTCGAATTTTTCCGCCGCTTCAAGCATTCCGGAGCATTGGAAGAACGCCGCGTCTATTGTCTTTTGGCTTACGTCGGCGCAGTCGGGAACTTTCATGTATTCCTCATAAGACTTTTCGTAATCCTGCTCCATAAAGGCGATATCGCCCAAGAACAGGCGCGCTTCGCCTATCAGCTTGCTGCCGGAAGCCTCAAAGTTTTCGATAAATTCATTAAAGTATTTCGCCGCATCCGAAATCTGCCCGTCGCCGAAAATCGCGATTGCCCTGCGGAACGTTGCGTCTTCGATGTAAATGCTGTCGGGATAGTTTTCCACGAGTTTGCTTGCAAGCTTGAAAGCGTCGGAATATTCAAACTTGGTGAGATGCGAAAGCATCTGCCAGTAAAGCGCGCCGTCAACGGGAGTGGCGTCGGGATTTTTTTCGATAAATTCCGACATGTACTTGCGAAGAGCAGTATGTTCGCCACTGTTCAGCCATTCCCTGCCCATAAGGAACATATATTCCCCCGAAGCGTCGCCGTCGGGTTCGTTTTTCAAGGATTCCTTTGCGATTGTAAAGAATTTTTCACGCTTTTCGACATCGGTTTTACCCTTATCCAAAAGGAAAAGAGCATACTGCAAGTTGATGTCTTTCAAATACTTGCCCTCAAATTTGCTATCTGCGCACTTTTCGCGGTATTCATTGCCCAAAGCGTCGATTTGGCTTTCCTTGCCGATTTGGCGGGCACAAACGAAAGCGGCGAAAAAATAGTCCTCAATCATTTTGTCGTCGGGATAGGCGTCAATCAGCTGGCGGTACGCCCAAAAAGATTCGTAATTGCGCTTTGTGAGGAAGAAGTTGCGCGCCTTTCTCGCCAAGAACTGGGAACGGTAGTCGGGAATAGAAGAAATCCCCTTTATGTTTGCCTCGGCATACTTCTGCTTGATTTCAAGGGCAGGTATATCGGGATGCTTGCTGTTCATGTTCTTCAAGGAAGCGATTTTGCGGTCAATCTTATCCTTGTAATCGTTAAAATATTCCAAAATCTGGTCTTTGGTAAGAACAAACGTATAGCACAATGCCGCCAAGGCGTATTTTTCTTCGCCCACAAGCTTGTCGCCCGCAGTCATAAAATCGACGGACAAAGCCAAGTCGTACCTCGCGGGAACCTTGTTTGTCAGCATTGAAAAATAATTTTTCGCCTCCTCAAATTTTTCCTGCGCCAAATAGCCCCTGATTAAGGCAACCGCGGCATAAGTTTTGTCTTCCTTGTTGGCAAATGGCGAAGAATACATCTTCTTAAACCATTCTTCGCCCTTTTCCCAGTCTTTCATATTGTAATAAGACTGCGCAATGCGCTTCAATATGGCGTAGCGTTCGGAATTGTTCAGCTTTTCGACATACGGAGACTCCAATTTCATACCCCAGGTTTCGGCTTCTTCGCTGAACTTTCCCAAACCACGCAGGCAGTTCGCTTTAAGCTCTATCGCGGTTGCCGCGCGCTCGCCGCCCGGAAATTCTTTCAAAAGCTTGTCAAAGTAAGGAATTGCACTTTCAAGATAGGTTGCGCTCGTCATTCCCTGATATTCCTGGACATAAGAATAGCCCAAAAAGAAATAAAAGTCTTGCAACAATGATTTGTCGTCCATTTCTGAAAAACGCCTGACCAATTCTTCCAAAATCGGGCGGGCCATCAAAAATTGCTGGTCTTCTATAAATTTGTTGGCCTCGTCGCGCAACTCGCTAACGCCCTTTTCCGAAAGGGACTGCGCCTGAATGACAAAAGGCGACATTGAAATGGCGGCAAACGCGGAAACCATCAATAATTTATTCAACTTTGCGTGCATGTTCGTGATTTTTTTATTTTATTTTTGAAAATGGGCGTGGCAAAAACAAAGAATTTCAATGCCTTTGCAAAAAAAGATTGTTTTATAAAAGCAATTACGACCCAAACAAAGCAAAACTTCATTTGTGCAATAACAGCTTTCTAACTTTTTAATAAAATTAACACAAAAAACAGACGCTTTCCAAGCTTTTTTTTAAATATTTTGAAACTTTTTTGATTGAAGTAAGAAAGCATTTGGCTATGATTAAAACTTTTCAAATAATAATTATGAGCAATAAAATCGAATCAGAAAAAGCCCCGAAAGCAAAAATGAGGGGATCGGACATCATTGTTAAATCTCTTGAAAAGCAAGGGGTCGAAGTGGTGTTTGCCTACCCCGGAGGTCAGTCGATAGACTTGCATGACGCCTTTTCAAAATCAAAGAAAATAAGAACAATTCTCCCGCGCCACGAGCAAAGCTGCGGTTTCATGGCGCAAGGCTACGCCAGAACAACAGGTAAAGTGGGCGTGTGCATGACAACATCGGGACCCGGCGCAACAAACGTCCTGACCGCAATCGCCGACGCCTACATGGACTCCGTTCCCATGGTCATTTTGACCGGGCAGGTTTTTCAGACTTTCATCGGCAAGTCCGCGTTTCAGGAAACGGATGTTTTCGGAATGACTTTGCCCATTGTAAAGCACAGCTATCTGGTTTTAGACCCCAACGACTTGACAAGGATAATAAAGGAAGCGTTCATTGTCGCATCCACGGGTCGCCCGGGGCCCGTCTTGATTGACATACCAAAAGACGTCCAGCTTGCGCAAATAGAACCTGATTTTGACGTTGAAGCGGATCTGCCGGGGCTGAAAAAAGTTCCAGAAACCAACGAAGATGAAATCGACGCGCTCGTTTCCATGATTGAAAATTCAAAACAGCCCGTAATCTACGCGGGCGGAGGCGTTGTATCTGCGGGAGCGGCGGAGCTTTTAAACGAGTTTTCTGAAATAACGGGCATACCCGTGGCGGCGACGCTCATGGGCTTGGGCTGCGCCAATCCGCTCGAAAACAAAAACCTCTACTGGTTCGGAATGCACGGAACGTACGCCGGCAATTCCGCCGTTTGCAACTCCGACCTTTTGATAACGATAGGCGCGAGGTTTGACGACCGCATCACAGGCGTCGTTTCCAAATTCGCAACAGGCGCTAAAATCGTTCATATCGACATCGACCCCGCAGAACACGGCAAGAATGTGAATGTTGCGCTCGGCATAAATTCGGACGCCAAAAACGCCCTTGAACTCCTTGTCAAAAAAGCGAAGGACAAATCTTTCAAAAAGCCGGACTTGCAAGACTGGATTTGCCAAATCATACGTTGGAAATCGGAGCATCCCTACCCGTTCGCAACTCCCGAACGCGAAAAATTCATAACGGGGCCCGCGGCAATCAAGGCTCTCTACGAAGTCGCAAAAGACAGAGAGCCTATTATCACGACGGGCGTCGGACAGCACCAAATGTGGACTCCCCAGCAATATATATTTACGAAGCCGCGCCAGTTCATAAGCTCCCTCGGCGCGGGCACGATGGGCTTTGGACTGCCGTCCGCGCTCGGTGTAAAAGTCGCCAATCCCGAACGCGAAGTCATCGACATCGACGGCGACGGCTCTTTCCAAATGAACATTCAGGAAATGGCAACTGCTGTGATGGAAAAAATCCCCGTAAAAGTAATGATGCTAAACAACCAATTCCTCGGAATGGTCATGCAGTGGCAGGATATGTTCTACGGCGGCAACCACGCCAACACAAACCTTTCCATAAATCCGCAAAATATCGCCGGTCCCGCAAATCCGAACGATATTTACCCGAACTACATAAAGATTGCAGAAGGCTACGGCTGGAAAGCCCGCAGGGTAGTAAATAAAGACGAATTAAAAGACGCCCTGCTTGAAATGCTCGACTCAAAGGAACCCTATCTGCTTGAAGTCGTCATTCCGCACGATGAACACGTTTTGCCGTTCATTCCGCCGGGCAAGTCCGCACACGACATAATAGTTGACTGTGTGACCTGCGGCAAATGCCCGCGCGCATACGACCCGAAATCAACAATCAAACCATTCGCACAAAAATGACAACATACGCAATTCTAAAAACAAGGCACGGCGACATCAAAATAAAGCTCTTTAACAATGATGCGCCCAAAACTTGCGAAAACTTCATAACACACATAAAAAACGGCTACTACGACGGGTTGATTTTCCACCGCGTAATACGCGAATTTATGATTCAAGGCGGCGACCCGACCGGAACGGGGCGCGGCGGAGAATCAATTTGGGGCAAGCCGTTCAAGGATGAATTTTCGCCAAATCTCAAATTCGACCGCAAAGGCTTGCTCGCCATGGCAAATGCAGGCCCCAATACAAACGGAAGCCAGTTTTTCATAACCACGGTTGAAACCCCGTGGCTTAACAACCACCATACGATTTTCGGCGAAGTTGTCGAAGGATATGACGCTGTCGAAAAAATAGAAAACTGCCGAACAGGCTTTATGGATAAGCCGACCGAAGACCAAAAAATCATAAAGGCAGAAATTTTGGAAGAAGAATAAAATTGAAAATCCCGATTTATTTCGGGATTTTTTTTGTCCGCTTCGAAAAAAACGCGAAACTTAAAAAATAAATAATGGACAAGCTTTTTAACGCGGCATTCGATAGGCTTTCAATATTCGATGGTAATGCCGCCATTATAAACGAGAAATCCCTCAACCGGCCAAACCGTGAATTGAAGGCAATGAACAGAAATTGAAGATACTAATCTTTTTTATATTTACTTAGAAGACGTCTATGATGATGTGAAGATGGAATGCTTAAAAATTTATAACGCCGACCTATTATTTCAGATTCTTCTGTATTCTTATTCGCAATTTCCTCGTATTTTCTTACAAGATATAACATGCCATCAGATATTTCAGAAATACCTTCATTGCGCCATTCTTCTAAATCAGTTGGTAAAACGATATTTTCTCCATTGATTCTTGCCTTTATCATAAATTGCTTCCTTGTAATTGGTTTAAAACAAATTCAAAACATTTTGTGTTTTATCAAAAAAAGCACCTGATTTTTTGCAAATAAAATTCAACCTTCCGCCCACCGAATAAATACAACTGCTCCGCAATGGCATTCAGAGTGTGGATTTAAAATTTACCTCAGCGTTGTTGCGATGCCTGCCGATAATTTTTTCCATCCAAATCATATGATACCAGCGTCCGAACTTGCGCCCACACTTGTAAAATCTACCGACAGTCTTGAAACCGAGATGGGCATGAAAATCCGCGCTGTTTGTCGTGAGATATTCGTCATTTTTATCGGGGTATCCAATGCAAGCATAGAGGTTTAAAATTCCCATCTTTTGCAAGGCTTCTTCCAATGCTCCGTAGATTTTTCTGCCAAATCCGCACTTTCTCGCCTTTGGGGCAATATATACGGTAAGCTCGCAAGACCAGGCGTAAGCCGCCCTGCCCACAAACGGCCCTGCATGAGCGTACCCTTCGATTTTTCCATTATTTAAAATGACCAAAAAAGGATAGCGCGACATTGTTTTTTCCATTCGCACCTTAAATTCGTCAAGAGTCGGCGCGGGGAACTCAAAGGTTATTGCGGTATTATCCACATAATAACCGTAAATTTCCAAGAGCCTCTCCGCGTCTTCCATTGTTGCGTTTCGGATGGCTACCATAGGATTTCAAATTATGACAATTTAAGTTTTACCATAACTGTCTCAAAGTAAATCCCAAAATCGCGTCTGAATTATTTGCCCCCCCCCCAAAGACTTTGCAGCCACGCTAAAATCAAACAAAAAAACCGCAATTTCTTGCGGTTTAAAAAAAATGCCTGAAAAAATGCTAATTTCGTTTTGTTATCGTAACGAGAACTCTCACTACCCTCTTTTCCTTGCCCTTAAATTTGGCGCGTATTTGATTATAGTCGCCATGGGCGTTCAATGGATTTGCAAGCTCTTTTGCGCGAGCTTCCTCTTCGTCAACGGAAGCCTCCGCCTTGCCTGAATCAGAAAAAATTGAGGTTTTGCTCTTGGCTTCGTCGAGAGAGCCGAAAGTTTTTTCGGGGCGGGCTATTTGGAAACAGTATTGCTTGCCAAGCTCCGCCGTGACATTTGTTTTCTTCGGCATTTCGATATATTCTATATCGAGGGAATTATTCATCAAATTGTTGTTGTTTGTGCCTTCGCCTTCCATCCAGCCCAAAATGCGCGATATTGCGTATTCAAAATCGAAATTCACAGCGTTGTCGGAGACTTTTTTTATTTCGATTGCGCAGAACGTGCCATAGGGATAAGTTCCATCGGCAATGACGGGGGTTTCAATCAGTTTTTGGTATCTTTCTTTTATTTCCTCGTCGATTTCAGAAACCATTTCTTTCAAGACGCTGCGCGTGCGCTTTGCCTTGTCGTAGGAAGCCTTAAACGCGTCGTATTTTGCTTTTGCCTTCTGGTACGCCTCCTGATGCTTGTAGTTTTCAAGGCTTGCAGAAGACGCGTCGGCTTGGGCGGCGGACGGCTGTTTCTTGCGCGGTGTTTTTGACTGCGCGGAGTTCTTGGCTTTTTTTCCGTTTTGACCCACGGATAAAGCATAAGAATTTCCCGCCCTTGACATCATTCTTTCGCGCTTTTCGAGTTCGCGCTCAAGTTTTTCAAGCTCGTTGTCAAGCTTCTCCCAGTCTTTCAATGAAAGCTCCTCTTTCATTTCAAGAGTGAGCTTTTCCCTGATTTCGCGCTCCAAAATTTTTACGGGCTTAATGCCCTCTCCGCCGAAGCCTACCGCGCGGATTGAGCCTTCAAAACCCTTCATCTGCGGACTGCCAGCCTCCATTATGAAAGACGCCACGGGAAAGGTTGTCTTGTCGGCAAGAGTTTTAACCTTGACCTCGTAAGTCTGCGCATTTGCACACAAAAGCGTTGCAAAGAAAATCGCGAATGAAAAAAAAGAAATTCCCCTCATATAAAAAGCTTTTCAAGTTAAGAATAAAAAACCCGCATGCGAAGAAAAATCCCGCACACGGGTCAACCAAAAATTCGGGCACAAAATCCGCACTAAAAAAGCGTGGATGTTAGCAAGCCCATGTGCGCTTTTTATGGCGATTGGATTTTGAGCGCTTGCTGCGCTTGTGCTTATTCATCTTCAGTCTGCGTTTTTTCTTAAGGTTTCCCATATCGTTTAATAGATTTTCGTTGTTTTTAAAGCTATGAAATAATCCACTTTTTTTGATGCTTGTAAAGCTTTTTTTTAATCTCTTTTTTGCGGAATGATTTTTACAGTGTAGCCCGTCCTGCCTTTCAAAAATTCCGACGCCGCTTTTTTGACATCTTCCAAAGAAACGTCCGAATATCCGCTCTCAAAAGTGGCGGCAGTTTCGCGCCTTAACTTGTCGGACTGGAAAAGAGGCATCGCCCTGTCCGCCCAGTATGAATTGGTGCGGCGCGTTTTTTCTATCTGCTTCAAAACAGGAAGCTTCGCCCTTTCAAATTCGTCTTCCGTTATGTTTTCCGAAACGTCTTTTGCGGACTTTTCCATTAGAGAGACAACGTCGCCGTTGTATTCGGGAGCCACGTCGGTTTCGGCGAACAAAAGCCCGCTGTCAAAACCCTGCTTTGAGAGATTGTAGGCAAAGGGGCTGTAAACCTTGCCTTCCTTTTCCCTCACGTTTTTGCGGATTGAATCGTTTAAGACCGCCCCCAAAATCGTGGCAGCCCTCATCTTCTTCAAATCGCCCCTGCCGCAGGTTCTCCAAATTTTTATTGCGGTTGAACGCGCGTCTTTTACACTTGCAACTTCAAAAGTTTTTTCGCGCTCATCGGTGAATTTCAAATTTCTGAAAGCCGAATAATCGGGGCGGGACTGCGCCCTCTCAGGCATTGAACCGAAGTAGTCGGAAAGCCAGCCTGTCGCGCTTTTCTCGTCGAAATCTCCCGCGATTGAAACTTCCATGTACGAATTTTTCAAAATCGGCAACAACCACTCTTTAATTTCGCGCATAGAAATACTTTGCATTTCCTCCTTGCTTGGAAACTTAAACATATGGTTTTGCGCGTAAAGCCAGTCTTCGAGCTTCAACGCCTCAACGGCGTCGGGATTGGTTTCAAGCATGCGGTAAGTTTCGTCGATTTTCTTTTTTATCACGTTTAGGGCATCGTCCGAAAAAGCGGGCGCATTTATGTAGGTCGCGACAAGGGCGAGAGCCTCGCGCAAATGCTTTGTGTTCGTGCGGCATTTCAGCATGAAACAGTCGTCTTCCGCCACCAACACAATGTTTATGTTCTTGTCGGATTTCGCGACATTTATAAGATCGTAGCTTTGATACTTTGTCCCGCCCAAAATAAAGGCGTTCAAGGCATACAAAAGCTTGGGATTTTCTTTTGGGATGTCGTATCGACCTGCACCGAAAGCCACGTTTATGACAACTTCGTCCTTAGTGAAGTCCGTAACCTTCAAATTCGCCCTGACCCCGTTTTTAAAGGCAATTTCCTTTATTCCCAAAATATCGTTTTTTTCCGAAACGATTTCGCCTTTTTTGCCGAAGTTGTCAAACACAAGCTCCGCGCCGGAAAGCGGAGAATAAAAGTTGTTTTCTTTTTTTAAAGAAGACAAAAATGCGTCGAAATCCCGCGGCAAAGACGATTTTTCCGCATCGCTTGCGCGGACGAAAAGAACGCTTCTTTTGCGGAAGCTTTCAAAAAGTTCTTCTGCCTTTTGGGCGTCAAAATCTTTCAGCGCGAATTTTGCGATTTCAAAGTCGAGTTCGGGGGAAGTCGGGATTTCACCGTCCGAAAAGGCCGACACAAGCTTGTTTGAAACAGAAGCAGAGTTCTTCGTCCCCATGGACTTTGCCGCGCTTTCAAGAGTGTTTAATATGTCCGACTTTGCCTTTTGAATTTCCCAATCGCCGAAGCCGTTTTTAATCGCGCCTTCATACATGTTCAAAACTTCCGCGAGAGCGTCCCCCGATTTTCCGACATTCGCGGAAGCCTCTATCGAAAACATGTCGCGGTAGTTTTCAAAGTCCGAAAAATAGGCGTAAGCCGAAATAAACTTGGCATTGCTCGACGATTTTTTTGAATTGAAGCGCAAGTCCATGGCACAGCTTATCGCCGCCATTTGAATGTCTAAGACGCGCTTTTCAAGGCAATCGTCTTTATGCAGGGGCTTTGCGACCAAATAGACGCCCGCACCCGACTCGTTTAAGTCGGCGTCGGCAAAAACGCTGTAAACGTCGGCATTTTCGGCGTCGGGGAAATTCGGGAGGCTCGAAGCGGCGTTTTCGTCCGCTTTCAAATTTTCAAAATACTTTTTGGCCTCCGCCATGACTGCGTTTTCGTCAATGTCGCCCACAACCACGAGAGTCATGTTTTCGGGCCTGTAATTCGACTTGTAAAAATCCAAAAAAGTTTCGCGGTTTGCGTTTTTTATGACTTCGTCCAAGCCTATCGGCATTCTGTTTTCATACGGAGTGCCTTTAAAAATATGCGAAAAGAAATCGACAAAACTGCGGTAGCGCGCGTTGTCGCGGGCTTTTTTCTCCGCGATGATGACTCCCCTTTCGCGCTCGATTTCATCTTCCGGAAAAAGCATTCCGCCCGCATAGTCGCTCAAAAGCTTCAAGCCGTCGTCTACCATTTTTTGGGTATTGTCGGGCATGTCTATTTTATAGACAGTTTCGTTGAACGAAGTGTGGGCGTTGGTGTCCGCGCCGAACGCCATTCCAAGCCGCTGGAAATATTCCACCATGTCGCCTTTCGGGAAATGCTTAGTGCCGTTAAACGCCATATGCTCTGTAAAGTGCGCGATGCCCTCCTGCCCGCTCTTTTCCGTTGAAGAGCCGCGCCTTAGCAAAAGGCGCATCGAGACCCTCTTGGGGGGCTCGGCATTCTTCATCACCGCAATCTCAAACCCGTTCGGCAAAACCCTGCGGACAATGCGCGAATCCATCTTGATTTCAGGCGCGCCGCCATTTTTTTTAACTTCGCTCATATTACTTTCAGCCAATGTAAAATTTGAAAAACAAAGAGATAAGACTATCCCGATTTTTAGAAAGAAAAAATTTTTTGAAGCACTCATAACTTAAACTTTTTTATAAACCCAAAAAATACATTCATCGGAAAATTCCCTCACACATTGAGGCTCGCAGGCGATTTCTGAGCGTTTTTTTGAAAATATTTTTTGGAAGCCGCAGGAAGACATGTCCTCTTCTACTTCGGCACAAGTCGGCGAATGTATGAAAAGCTCGCCATGTTCGCTCTCGTAACAAATATCGCCAAACTCGTCGAGTTTTAAATGGCGCGTGCCGTCCTTCCATTTTTCGCGCTCATGTTCCCAGTACTTGGCGTTGCGCGGAGCTTCCCTGTCGTGTGTCGTAAATGCGAAAAACGATTCTTTTTTCAAGACCCTGAAAATTTCCGACATCGCAACGCGCCTGCGCCCGCGCTTCGGGATTTGCATCAGCCCGTTAAACCCGAAAATCGCCCCGTTAAAAGATGAACTTTCAAACGAAAGCGAAGTGGCATCTTCAACGCGGTAATCCACGGCATAGCCGAAATCTTCGGAAATCGCTTTCGCGACAGAAATCATGTTTTCCGAAAAATCAGTCGAGACAATGTTTTTGTAGCCAAGCGCATACATGTTGTGGGCTATCCGCCCCGCGCCGCAGCCAAGCTCCAAAAGCCTGTCGCCCGTCTTAAAAAACCGCCCAAACACAATCTTCTCCGACTCCCACAGCCCGACATTCAAAACCGCGCGGGCATAGTCGCAAACAACGCCGTCTTGAGAGAAATAATCTTTAATGTGCCGCGAATCCATTTTGCGAAAAAGCAGGCTACATTTTCGGGAAGTTGCGCATCATCTTCCTCGCGCCGTCGCCCTTCATCATCTTCATGATTTTGCGCATCTGCTCGAACTGCTTTATGAGCGTATTTACATCCCTGACCTCGGTGCCCGAACCCTTGGCTATCCTAAGCCTTCTGCGTGCGTTCAAGATGTTCGGATTTTGCCTTTCCTGCGGGGTCATTGAAAGGATTATTGCTTCCGTCTGCTTCATCTTCTTTTCCTCGCGCTCGCCGATTTGCACCCCGCTAAGCCCGGGAATCATCTTTAAAAGAGAGCCCATAGAGCCGAGCTTTTTAATCTGGCGCATTTGCGACAAAAAATCTTCGAGGTCAAACTCCGCCTTGCGGAGCTTTTCAGCCATGCGCATCGCCTCTTTTTCATCGACGACTTCCTGCGCCTTTTCGACAAGGCTTACGACGTCGCCCATGCCCAAAATTCTCTGCGCCATTCTGTCGGGATGAAAAACGTCCAAGTCGTCAAGCTTTTCGCCAACGCCCGCAAACTTAATCGGCGCGCCCGAAACCGTCTTTATGGAAAGAGCCGCGCCGCCGCGCGCATCGCCGTCAAGTTTGGTAAGCACAACACCAGTGATACTGACCGCCTCGTTAAAATGCTTTGCGACGTTTACAGCCTCCTGCCCCAAAGCGGAGTCCGCAACCAAAAAGACTTCCGCGGGATTTACCAAATCTTTGATGTCGATAATTTCCTTGATCAGCCCCTCGTCAATTTGAAGCCTGCCCGCAGTGTCGAAAATAACCGCGTCATAGCCATCTTCGGAAGCCTGACGCTCAAAACGTTTTGCTATTTTCACCGCGCTGTTTTCACCGCGGTCTGAATAAACCTTGACATCAATCTGCCTGCCAAGAGCTTCCAACTGGTCAATCGCGGCGGGGCGATAAACGTCGCACGCAACCAAACACGGATTCATTCCGCGCTTTTTAAGAAGCTTGGCAAGCTTTGCGGAAGTCGTGGTCTTGCCACTGCCGTGCAAGCCGACCATCAGAATTTTAAGCGGGCGGATTGGCGAAAGCTCCGTGGCTCCGCCGCCCAAAAGATTTACAAGCTCATCGTGTATGATTTTTACAAGCTGCTGACCCGGAGTCACCGACTGCAAAACTTCCTTGCCGACGCTTTCAGCCTTCACCCTTTCAATAAATTCCCTGACAACCTTGAAGTGGACGTCCGCGCCCAACAAAGCCTGGCGCACTTCCGCCAATGCTTCCGCCATGTTTTCTTCGCTCAGCTTGCCCACTCCGCGCAAATTGCGCAATGCCTTCGTAAGTCTTTCAGTCAAATTCTCCAACATAATTAAAATACAAAATGCCCCAAACAACGAACATCTGCAATAATATTTTGCGTTTCCAAAAAAAAATAAAAATCAGCACATTTTTTTAAAAAATAAAAATATCGAAAACTTGCTAATATAAAGCAATTTCAAAAAAAACATAAGAAATGGTGAATTTTTTTTGGAAAAAAAGCTTGCAAACATAAAAGAAAAAGGTACTGTTGATTTTCATATTTTTGTTAAGCCCGGCTAGCTCAATCGGTAGAGCAGTTGACTCTTAATCAATTGGTTCGGGGTTCGAGTCCCCGGCCGGGTATTGACAAAAAAACGGAGCGCAAGTTTTCTTGTTCTCCGTTTTTTTATGTATGTAAAAAATCTCTCTGCAAAGTTATCAAGAATTTTGGGTCAACACCAAAGAGAGTGGATTTTAGTGAAAGACGCCGCATAGAACCAAGACCCTCAATCTGTAATTTTGGAAGTTTCGATAACCATAAGCCATTCGTTGTATCAGTTTCATTTTTCTATGG